>JAUSFM010000014.1 GCA_030651375.1 Candidatus Woesearchaeota archaeon
GCCGACCGCCGGACTCGATCCAAAGCAGATCATCGAAACGCGTGAGCTCATCAAGCAGCTCGCCGGAAAGCTGGCGATTAAGGAAAAATCAATTGAGGGCGGGCTCATCGCAGAAACTGCTGACGGAACCGTCAGCGTTAATTACACCTATGAGCATTTCCTCGCAGAAATTCAGGAAAAAAACTTGCAAGAGCTGAACACAATACTGTTCGGGTGAACGAGACACGCATGGTATTTGACAAACTGTTTATCGGCGACCATCCGTACACGTACGCACGCGTGTGCGCGATGAAGGGAAAGCTCATCGGTACTGAACAGTATCATCGGATGCTGAAAATGCGCACCAATGAAATCCTCAAATTCCTGCAAGAAACCACATACAAGCGGGAAATTGATGAGATGACCGTCACCCATCTTGGGCTGCGTTCCGCCGAAGCAGTACTCGACAAAAATTTGGTGAGAACGCTGCGCAAGCTCAAGCGCATTTCAGACGGCAACCTCGCCAGTGTTATTACCAAATATCTTGAACGGTACGACATCTACAATCTCAAGACCGTGCTGCGCGGCAAGTTCACCGGAAGTGGAGAAGAAAAAATTGAGCCCATGCTCCTCAACGTGGGAAAAATCAACAAAGCAGTGCTGCTGAACCTCATCAAGCGTGACCATATTGATGATATGATAGGCGAGATTCCGCACATCCTCGGCGCAGGACTCAGTCCTGAATCTGCGCGCGAACTCAGCATACACGTCAAGGCAGCGCGCGATGCATTCAAAAAACACAACAACCTGTTTGAGATTGAAAACGTGCTCGATCACCATTATTATGCAACCATGCTTGAGTTCAGCAAACGCATCGCCGGGCAGGGCGACGTGTTCAAAACATTTTTGCTCCACGAGATTGATGTGCTCAACATCAAAACACTCCTTCGGCTGAAACGCGAAAAAATGCACCCCGCAGAAATTGAAAAGTATCTGATTTTTTCCGGCGCGACGCTGTCACGAGAAACCCTGCGACGCTTGCTGAAAATAAATTCACTTGAAGAACTGGTTGAAGAAATAAAAAAACGAGGATATTGCAAGCGTGTGGACATGGATCGCCTGAAAAAAGAAGGGTCGCTGATAGATATCGAGACACACCTGCAGCATTACCTGCTTGAAAAAGCAAATCTCCTGCTCCATCAGCATCTCCTCACGGTTAACGTGATTTTGGGGTACATGCTGGCTAAGGAAATCGAAGTGAGAAACCTGAAAATACTCATCAAAGGAAAAGGATTGGGCCTGCCTGAAGAATACCTCGGGCGCGAGCTCATCGCGCGGTGAATGATACAATGGACATCAGTGTTGTGGGCGGAAGCGGATTCACCCTTGGATTCATGCTGGCCGGCATCAAAAAAGTGGTGACGGTTGAAGCAGACGAACACGAACCCGGATTCGCTGTGCAGGCAGAAAAAATAGTTGATGACGCGCTGCTGGAGAAAGACACGGGCATTGTCATCATTGATGAAGCGCTCCTGCGCACGCTGAATGAGCGCATGCGCGAAAAAGTGGAGCGCAGTGTGCGCCCGGTTTTTGTGCCGGTGTCAACCGAAGCATCGCAGGAAACCCTGCGCCGGATGATTATCAAGTCGATTGGCGTGGACCTTATGCGCGAATAACAGGGTAACACTCAAAAAAAGACACAACAAAATACCAAATGAATAACAAACAAAACAACATGACACTCAAGGTGAGATAATGGCAAAAATAACCAAGAAAAAAACAAAACAAAAATCATCCTCAACAGCAGCTACGGCAACTACGCGCGTGGTAAGCAGAGGCGTGCTCCAGCGCATTGCCGGACCAGTGGTTGTAGCAAAAAATCTGGCTGCCAGAATGTATGACGTCGTGCGCGTCGGCAACCAGCGCCTGATGGGTGAAGTCATCCAGATTAACAGAGACAAAACAACGATTCAGGTCTATGAAGATACGTCAGGCATCAAGCCCGGCGAACCCGTTGAAAACACCGGCGAACAGCTCTCAGTTGAGCTCGGCCCAGGACTCCTCACGAGCATTTACGACGGCATCCAACGCCCACTTCCGGTGCTCCAGCGTGAGCAAGGCGACTTTATTGAGCGCGGCGTGCACGCACCCGGCCTTGACCACCAGAAGAAGTGGGATTTCAAGCCGACAAAAAAGAAAGGCGACAAAGTCCACGGCGGCGAAGTCATCGGCGAGGTTGAAGAAACTCCCGGCAATATCCACCGCATCATGATTCCACCGAACGTGCTCGGCGCTGACGAAGAAGCGACGATTACTGACATACAGTCAGGAAACCACACGATTGACGAAACCGTGTGCGTCATCGAAAGCCACGGAAAAAAGAAAAATATCCTCATGCATCACCGCTGGCCCGTCCGAAAGGCACGACCGGTTGCAAAAAAACTGGCGCCAACCATTCCCCTTATTACCGGACAGCGCGTGTTTGACGTCTTGTTCCCGTTGGCAAAAGGCGGCACCGGCGCGATTCCCGGGCCGTTCGGCGCAGGAAAAACCGTGTCGCAGCAGCAAATCGCAAAATGGTGCGACGCAAACTTTATTGTCTATGTCGGCTGCGGCGAACGCGGCAATGAAATGACGGAAGTTCTGGTCGAATTCCCGCATCTGAATGACCCGCGCAGCGGCCATCCGCTGATGAACCGCACGGTGCTCATCGCAAACACATCGAATATGCCGGTTGCTGCGCGTGAAGCATCGATTTACGTCGGCGCAACGATTGCGGAATATTTCAGAGACATGGGATATTCCGTTGCAATGATGGCGGACTCAACCAGCAGATGGGCAGAAGCCATGCGTGAAATTTCATCGCGGCTTGAGGAAATGCCCGGAGAAGAAGGATACCCTGCGTACTTATCAACAAGGCTCGCGGAATTTTACGAGCGCGCCGGACGCGTCATTCCCTTATCCGCGCGAAATAGAAAAGACAAAGAGGAAAAAAAGGAAGACAAAGGAAAAGGACGTGGGAAAACAAAAGAAACCGGCGAAGGATCCGTTACCATGATTGGAGCCGTCAGCCCGCCGGGCGGCGACTTTTCAGAGCCCGTCACCCAAAGTACACTGCGTGTCACCAAAACATTCTGGGCGCTGGATGCGAAACTCTCCCAGCGGCGGCATTTCCCGTCGATAAACTGGCTCACGAGTTACAGCTTATATCTTGACACGCTCGAGCCGTGGTTTGCCCAGAATGTGGCAAGCGACTGGAAAAGCATTGTGAGCACCATGATGGGGATTCTCCAAGAAGAGGAAAAGCTCATGGAAATCGTGCAGCTCGTCGGCTCGGATTCATTGCCGGACAAGCAGCAGCTCACGCTTGAAGTCGCGCGCATGATTCGCGAATTTTTGCTGCAGCAAAACGCGTTCCACGAAATCGACACGTTCTGCACGCTCGAAAAGAGTTATCTTATCATGAAGACCGTGCTCCATTTCAACACGCTCGCAAAAGCGGCGCTTGACCAAGGCACGCGCATGAAGGATATCATTCGAATGAAGTCAAAGGACAAAATTTCAGAAGCGAAATTCACCAAAGAATATGACAAGCTTCTGAAAAGCGTCCAGAAGGACATGGAATCAGAATTCAAACTGGTGTAGGTGAGTCACAATGAAAGAATACAAAACAATCACTCGTATTGCAGGGCCGCTGATTTTCGTCGAAAAAACCGACCCGGTCGGCTACAACGACCTTGTCCAGATTACCATGCCAAATGGCGACGTGAAAAACGGCCAAGTGCTTGACACCAGCGACGAGATTGCCGTCGTGCAGGTGTTTGAAGGCACGAGCGGCATTGACCGCGAAAGCAAAGTCAAATTTTTGGGCGAAAACATCAAGCTGTCGGTTTCCAAGGATATGCTTGGCAGAATCCTCAACGGCGCCGCAAAGCCGATTGACGGCGGGCCGGAAATCATTCCGGAAAAGAGATTGGACATTACCGGCGCGGCAATTAATCCGTACGCGCGCGGCAGCCCGTCAGACTTTATCCAGACCGGCATCTCAACCATTGACGCGATGAACACGCTCGTTCGTGGACAAAAGCTTCCGCTCTTTTCAGGCAGCGGCCTGCCGCACAACGAAATTGCGCTTCAAATCGCACGGCAGGCGAAAGTCGTCGGGCAAGAAAGCAATTTTGTCGTCGTATTTGCCGCCATGGGCATCACGAACGAGGAGGCGCAGTATTTCATCAAGGACTTTGAAGAAACCGGCGCGCTACAGAGAAGCGTCGTGTTCCTCAACCTCGCTGACGACCCGGCAGTTGAAAGACTTGTCACGCCGAGAATGGCGCTGACCGCTGCAGAATATTTCGCGTATGAAAAAGACATGCACGTCCTTGTTATTCTGACGGACATGACGAACTACTGCGAATCACTGCGTGAGATTGGCTCGGCGCGTGAAGAAGTCCCCGGTCGACGGGGATATCCGGGATACATGTACACTGACCTTGCCATGCTCTACGAGCGTGCCGGAATGATTCGCGGGCGAAAAGGCTCGGTTACCCAGATTCCGATTTTGACCATGGTGGGCGACGACATCACTCACCCGATTCCGGATTTGACTGGTTACATAACTGAAGGGCAGATTGTGTTGTCGAGAGAACTCCACCGCAAAAACAATTATCCGCCGGTTGACGTCCTGCCGTCGTTGTCGCGGCTCATGAATTTGGGCATTGGCGAGGGCAAGGGAAAAACGCGCGAAGACCACAAGCAAGTGTCTGACCAGATGTACGCAAACTATGCTGAAGGGCGCGACCTGCGCGGCCTTGTCGCGATTGTCGGCGAGGAAGCACTGTCTGACCGAGATAAGAAACTGCTGCGGTTTGCAGAAGATTTCGAAAGCCAATTTGTCAAGCAGTCACGCAATGAGGATAGAACCATTGCCCAGACGCTGAACCTCGGCTGGAAATTGTTGGGACGCTTTGAGAAGCGCGAGCTCACGAGAATCAGCCCGGCGCTGAAAGAGAAGTACCACAAAGAGACTAAGGAAGAGAAATAACAATGGCCGACATCAAGCCCACGCGGAGTGAGCTCATCAAGCTCAAGATAAGGATTAAACTGGCAAAGTCAGGCCACAAGCTGCTGAAAAAAAAGCGTGACGGCCTGATTCTTGACTTCTTTGAGATACTCAAAAAAGCAAAAACCCTCCGGCAGGAACTCGCGCAAGAATACCGCGCAGCGCTCGAAAAAATAAACATCGCGCGCACGCTGGAAACTGACTTGAAGATTACGTCGCTTGCGATGGCCATCAAGAACAACCCGCAGATTACGGTTGAGACAAAAAATATCATGGGCGTTGTGGTCCCAAAAATTGGGGCTGCCCACCGCACCACCACGCTGCTTGAGCGCGGCTATGGTTTTATGGACAGCACCTCTTCTATTGATGAGGCAACAACGTCGTATGAACGGGTTGTTGCAAAAGTTATTCAGGCAGCAGAGACCGAGACCGCGATGAAAAAAATTCTGGCTGAAATTGAGAAGACGAAACGCCGCGTTAATGCGCTTGAATTTTCAGTGATTCCCAGCATGGAAAAGAGCGGAAAGTTCATTAAATTGCGGCTGGAAGAGATGGAGAGAGAAAACGTCTTCCGACTTAAACGGATAAAGAAATAGCGAAAATAGTTTCACCACAATTTTTTCCCATCTGCGCATTTCGCAACAATAATGCTAATGCGCTTTGTTTTTGTCTCTGGCCGTTTCGCCCGCTCAACAAAGTAGATGAGCGTGCGCCGATATGAAGGGGCAATCCTGCTGAAAAATTCTTCGGCTTTTTTGTTTTTTTGAAGAGAAGCAGTTAAATCAGCCGGCGTATTTGGATTTCGTGGAAGGTTATGGTCTATCGTCGGCTTGGTCAAGCCATGTTTGTATGCAGCAAGCCCTGCCTTGGTCATTTTTCGTTGTTCTATCATCTCGCGCGCGTAGCGCTGCGTATTCCGGCTCCACCTGCTGTTGCTGTTTCTTCTGACAAAACACTGCTGATACCGCTCATCATCAAGGCGCTTGACCGTTGTGTCAATCCAGCCAAAACAGATTGCTTCCTCGAGCGCTTCCTTGTTGGTGACCGTTGGCTTTCCCGTGTGTTTTTTATATTTGATAAGATAGACTTTTGTTTCAGTTGTGTGGTTTTTCTTCAGCCAGTTTCTCCAGTCTTTTCTGGTGGAGGGATGAAAATTGAGTTGGGATGGTTGGTTGGGCATGGTGATGGGATTACTTGTTTTGTGGTTATTAAAGGTTTGTGGATGTTGAAGAGGATAAAGAGATAGAGAGAGTTTTCTAATGGTGATTAGTTCGTTCGTTTCACCAGCGTCCGTATCTCTTCATTTTCGAGCAATCGCACCAACCCGTAGTTTATATTTCCAATAATAGTTGGTATGTTCGCTCCTAATAATAGTTCAGCGGCTTCTAATTTGGTTCTCATGCTACCGGTACCCGTGCCGCCAGTTCTTATCAAGCCTTTCACGTACCCGTTTACTTCAGTGACACGTTGTACGAGTTTATCTTCTTGATCCAACAAACCATCAACGTCAGTCATTATGACTAGTCGATCAGCAACCAGTGCCCGCGTGAGTCGTGCTGCTATGTTGTCGTTGTCTCGAGTAACTTCGGTGGGATCTACCCCATCATTATAATTCACCAGAGGCACTATTTTTCCACCAACATCCAGTCGTATTCCGTCAACAATGTTTCTCATTTCGATGGTGTCGTCTAAATTATGGTAGGTTATTAAATATTGTCCGGTCAATAGTTTGATTTTAGGAGTTGCTTCTCCAGTAGCGTATGTTTCATAGCCTTGGCGTAAACCACGGGTGTATGCCTCCATTAATAACGGTTGCCCGACTCGTGCGCAACTCTGCAAATCTGGCGACTCTTTTGGTTTTTCGGTGAGGCCTTTATCTTTCATCCCTAAGCGGATGGCACCCGAAACAACCAATACGGAGTCGGTGGCTTTCTCAAGAGTGAGTTGAGCGAGATCATAGCCGAGACGGGATAATCTCTCGTAGTCAATTGAACCGTTATGGAACATCGAACTCGTGCCTATCTTAACAACTTGTAATTGCCTCATAGAAAATCACCTGATAAGAGAAATGAAACCGATACCAATGAGGTCATGTCAATTAGGGTATGGAAAAGTAAGAGTTGTATAGAGGTATAATTAGAAAGACAATTACCGACGAGGAATGCAACCAACTCTATTCAGTTTCATAGAAACAGGAATAGTAATCTGTTATATAAACCTTTTGGTTAATGTACCGTGTGCCTCCGCACCTCTCACTCCCATCCACAAACAATTTATAAATCCCAGCCATTCTGGGGGTATATGCTCTCACAAAAAACACTGGATAAATTCAGGCAGGAACTCGATGAGTGCCAGCGCCCACTCTACTTCTTTGATGATGATCCAGACGGTTTCTGCGCGTTCCTGCTCCTGTATCGGTACAAGCGCGAAGGCAGGGGCATTCCGGTCAAAAGCTCGAGTTTGAACACCAAGTTCATCAACCCTATCAAGCATTATGAGCCAGACAAGATATTTGTGCTGGATGTGCCGGTCATTGAGCAGGAGTTTCTTGAACAGATGCGGGAACGGAAAATGCCGGTCGTATGGCTGGACCATCATGGGCCGGCGGAAAAAGAAAAGAGCAGTTTGACACGCTATTTCAATCCAAAAAATGAAGACATGAAAGATACGAGCTCAACAACGGTGAATGCGTACGGCGCAACAAGAAACGAGAAGGATTTATGGATTGGTATGGTCGGCGCAGTGGGTGACTGGCAGCTGCCGGAATATGCCGAAGAATTCACCAAACAACACCCTGAACTTTTGCCAGCGGGGATTACCCAGCCAGAAGTGGCATTGTTCAAAACCCCCCTCGGCAAACTGGTGAAGCGAATCTCATTCATGCTGAAAGGCAGCACCACGGCGGTGCACAAGTGCATCAAAATCATGACGCGTATCGAGCATCCGGATGAATTGATGAAAGAGACAACGGCGCGTGGAAAATTTCTGATGAACCACGCCGGAAGAATTGAGAAACAATACGACGAGTTGTTTGCGCAGGCGCATGAGGCAATCAAAAAAACCAAGGAACATGTTGCTGTCTTTACCTATGAAGATGACCGCACCAGCTTCACGAAAGAGCTGTCAAATGAGTTTATCTTTTTGTATCCAAAAAAGGTTATCATCATTGGCCGCCGGCGCGGCGATGAGATGAAAATGAGCATGCGCACAGCCAAAGAAGACCTTCCGTCACTCCTGCCGAAGGCATTCGAAGGGATTGAGGGATATGGCGGCGGCCACCTGCACGCCTGCGGCGCCTGCGTCAAGATACGCGATTTTGAAACATTCCTGAAACAATTTAAAGAAGCAGTTGAGAAAAAGTAGAAAAGAAAAAAAGAGGCGGAACAATGCGTGAGCGCGTACTGCACCAGAGTGCGGTCTTGACAACCATGCTCTGTTTGAGCTTTATCGGCATCTTTGTCAAGCTCATCAACGGTGGCGTACCGGGCATGACCGTTGGCTTTTTGCGCACGGCAATCGGATTTGTCTTTCTGCTTTCGTTCGTGCCATGGATTGACGCTTCCTGTTTTCATAATTTCAAAAAAGAGATGAAGCACTACGCCTGCATCGGCCTGCTGATGGCAATCGGCTTTACGCTCACTATTTTTGCATTGAATTACGCGCCGGTTTCTAATGTGGTGCTGGTTATGACGACGAATGTTATTTTTGTCTCCCTGCTTGCCTCGCATTTTTTGCATGAGAAGCTCTCGGGCCGCGAAAAAGGGGCGTTGGCGCTTGGCCTTGTGGGTGTGGTGGTCATGAATCCGTTTCAGGGCGGCTATATTGTGGGAAATGTGCTTGCGCTGTTGGTTGCCATTACCGGCGCGCTCCTCGTGGTGTTTATGCGTGCGGAAGAGAAAAACCACACCGCAGGAGCCAGCATGTGGTTCCTGTTTTTTGCCATGCTTTTTTTGTCGCCGGCGCCATTTATCTGGGGCTGGGGAAACCTCCCACAGAATTGGTTCTGGCTGCTCATGCTCGGCGTCTTATGCACTGGACTTGCGTACCTGCTGTTGAGTTATGGAATTCAAAAAGTAAAGGCAGATGATGTATCAATTATCAGTATGCTCACCCAGCCGATTTTTTCGATTACGCTTGCCTATTTTTTGCTGGGCGAAGTGCCAACGGGCAGGATGCTCCTTGGTGGAGGAGTGCTGATTATTGCCGGAATTATTCTTGAGATGAAAAGAATGCCGCCGCCAAACATCATGGTGCACAGCGATTGATTTTCTGTTAATTGTTGTTTTGTTAATTTTCTTCTTTGACTTCCTGCAGAATTCGGTCGAGATTGCTCATGATGTGTGTGAGAACGTCATTGTCTGAAAGCGTTGGATTTCTTGATTTATGCACCAAGGCCTTGTTTGCCGCAGAAAGCATGGCTTGCTTGGTTACCTGCGCGTTTCGCAGCGGGTCAACGCCATTCTGGGGCTTTTTATTGAGCATACGACTCTTTTGGAGAGGGTGCATAAAAAGTTTTTGGTGGTGGAGAAGCATTGCCGAGCCTAAGAAAACTTTATAAAGTTAGTCAAAACCCAATCACTCAACGCACCGGTAGTCTAACGGTAGGATGCCTTCCCCGCATAAGGGCTACCGCCCTTATCAACCCGCGTGCGGCCTACGCGCTTCGCGCTCGGCCACACAAAAACTATAAATAACAAAAAAAGAATACTCCTGAAAAACGCACCGGTAGTCTAACGGTAGGATCTCGGCCTTCCAAGCCGATAGTCCGGGTTCGAATCCCGGCCGGTGCATATTATGGTCCGCGTCAACATCATCCGCCCAAGCCATCTTGCTGACCAGCATCTTGTTGCGGAGTACGCCGAGATTTTGATGATTTTCACGTATGCAAAAAAGCATCCGGACATTGAAGGGATTCCAAAAAAATACTGTCTCGGCACAGGCCACATCAAGTTCTTCAAGAACAAGCTTGCTTATTTGAAACAACGGCACGAGGCGCTGAAGAAAGAGATGCGCAAACGCGGATTCACTCCTCAATTTTCTGTTTCCTATGCTGGCATCAAAAAAGGCCTTATCAAAAACTGGAAACCAACAGCGGCAGACAAGCGAATCATCAAGCAGCGGCTTATCTGGAAACTGAAAAAGAAAAAAGGATTCTACAAATACTACGGCAAAAACAAGGCGACCGCCTTTTTCTTACAGATGATAAAGACTGCATGAACAGGAGGTATTTAAATAGAAAACTATAAATACCCTCCTGATGGCAGGAGCCTCATGGCAGCCAAAGAATCCATCCTCGTGCTCTGCGCCCATTCCGACGACCAAGTCTTCGGCGTTGGCGGCACGCTTGCAAAATATGCTGAAGAGGGAAAAACAAGCAACGTTATTGTTTTTTCATTCGGCGAGAACTCGCACCCATGGCTTAAGAAGCACATCATTGTCGAAACACGGGTGCAGGAAACAGACGAAGCAGGAAAAATTCTGGGCATACAAGAAAATATATTTCTCGGATTGAAAGAAGGAAAATTTAAATCCCAACTCAACCAGGAGGGGATTGAACAACAGATGAAGGCCTATTTCAAAAGGTTTAAACCGACAAAAATTTTCACGCATTCGCCCGACGACCCGCATATTGATCATCGCGAAGCAAGCGCGTGGGTAATCGGTTTTTGCGAACGGAATAAATTTCGCGGGCATGTCTATGGATTTAACGTCTGGACACCGGTAACGATTAAAACCAGAAAACTGCCGGAGATGGTGGTTGACATCAGCGCCACCTTCGGCAAGAAAATTAAGGCGCTTCGCTGTTTCAGAAGCCAGTGGATGGCCATGCTCTCTCTTTTGTGGAGCGTGTACTGGAAGGCAATCAACAATGGCCGGAAACACCGGATGAAATACGCAGAAGTTTTTTACAAGCTTAGATGAGACCATGGAAAAAACAAAGAAAAAAATCGTCATTGTAACAGACAACTTTGCGCCCAAGAAAGACGGCGTCACCCGCTTTTTGGAAATGGTGGTGCAGGAACTTGGCCACCGGTACGAGATTGTTATTCTGGCGCCGTCATATAGCAGTAACGCGTACGAAGAACAGTTTCACGGCGCGAGAGTCATTCGTTTTCCTTCGTCGCGCTTTTTCCGGCTGGGAGGGTATGGTGCAGTACTGGCGCGGCCCGGGCGAATTGCACCGCATATCAAGGACGCCGACATTGTCTGGCTCAACAGCATGTCACCCTTTGCCATTGCTGCACTCCGCGCAGCACACCGGTGCCACAAGCCAGTCGTTGCATACAAGCACTCGGTTGAATGGGAACTCGTCTCGCACATGATGGTGCGGTCGTCAGCATTCACCAAAAAAATAATTTCTTCAATCGTGGCGCACATGGTTAGGTATTTTTACAACCAGTGCGACCTGATTATGGTATCGTCGAGAAACGTGGCAAAAACACTCGAGGAACACAAAATCACCGCACGAAAAGTGATTGTGCCGCTCGGTGTGGAGTGTGACAAGTTCATGCCGCCGCTGTCCAAAGCAACGGCAAAACAAAAGATTGACATTCCGCCACGAAAAATAGTCATCGGCTACTGCGGCAGAATCAGCAAGGAAAAAGACATTCCAACCTTGGCAAAGGCGTTTGCCGGACTGCAGCAGAAGCACCTGAATTTGTTTTTGCTGATTGTTGGTGATGGAACGAGAACTGATGTTACTAACTATGTAAAGAGGGATTTCCGTATCACCGGCTTTGTTGATGACGTCGTACCCTGCTTGCAAGCAATGGATATTTTTGTGATTCCCTCGCAAACTGAGACATCATCCCTTGCCACGCTTGAGGCAATGGGCTGCGGCGTGCCGCCGGTTGCAACGCCCGTTGGCCACATTGTTGAGTATATCGAACACAACTTTAACGGCATGCTATTCCCACGTGAAAATATTGATGTGCTTGAAGCGCGGCTTGAGCGGCTTATTACCCGCCCGGAAATTCGCGAGCAGCTCGGCAAGCTGGCGCGGAAGACGATTACCACGCGGTATAGCTGGGAGAAGACGATTGTCCAGATTGATCGGGTGTTGAGCAGGTATTAAATGAGAGATATTAATTTATAGTACTTCGTGTTTCAGAAACAAAACGGGGCTGTGGTCTAACTTGGTATGATTGGCGGTTCGGGGCCGCCCGATCGGGGTTCAAATCCCCGCAGCCCCATACAACAGTTTTTTGCTTCGCAAAAAACTGTTGTGCAGCGTACGACTCCTCACTTCGTTCGGAGTCGTTGCGCTACGCGCAAAACGAGGAAAAACTTAAAAGAACTACATAAAGTCAGGTGAAACAATGAAACAAATCCACGCATCGCACATTTTAGTGAAAACAGAACAAGAGGCGCAAGCGCTTCTGTATGACGTTACGCACGGCAAGACGTTTGAAGAGGTTGCCAAGGAAAAATCTATGTGCCCGTCAGGAAAAAAGGGCGGCGACCTCGGCTGGTTTGGCAAAGGCCAAATGGTGCCGGAGTTTGAAAACGCCGCGTTCACGCTCAAAACAGGTGAGATTTCAAAGCCTGTAAAGACACAGTTCGGCTGGCACCTTATACGAGTGACTGAAGCACGATGATGCAGACGTTAATTGCTGAAAACGAAATCATCGGAGAGGATTTCAGCGAGGTTGTAGAATTACTTCCGCGCGCACAAAAAATATTCGCCCAGCGTTTTCCGGCTATCACTAATTTCGAGCGCGCGATTTTCTTCAGCTGGGGCTGCACTATTGGCGACTGCCAGTTCTGTTATATGAGTGCCCAGCCAACGTGGAAGAAACCATCTGAAACAAAACGAAGCAGGGAGTCTATTTTTGCTGAAGTGATTCTTGCCAAGCAGCTCGGCTGGGACATCGGCTTTTTTACTGGCGGCATTGGCGTGTTTACACCGAATGAGATTGAGGACATGCTCAAGGTGATGAGCGAAATTGCTGGCGAAAAAATCTGGCTCTCCGTCGGCCCGGTGCCCAAGCCACTTCTTCTCAAATATCTGCCGTATCTCAAGGGAATTGTCGGCTCAACTGAAACAATAAATCCGGAGCTTCACAAAAAAGTATGCCCCTCAAAGCCGCTCGAACCGTATGAGAAAATGTTTTCTGCTGCTCAAGAGATGGACATCCGGCGCGCTATGACTTTTATCGTCGGCATGGGTGAGAAAAAGAGCGACCTTTCACTGTTGGTTGCGTTTATCAAAAAATATGACATCAGCAAAATCCACCTCTACGGCCTTATTCCCACCAAAGGCACGGCCATGGAACACTATCCTGTGCCGAGCGCCGACCAGCAGGCATGGTGGATTGCGCAGCTGCGCATCGCATGCCCAACGCTGGACATCCAATGCGGCATTTGGGAAGACCGCACCGAGCGAATTTCTTATTTGCTCCAAGCAGGCGCCAATTCAATTTCCAAGTTTCAGGCGATAAAATTCTTCGGCACGTCGATTGCGCAGGAGATTGAAGCGCAGGCACACAACGCAGGGCGGGAATTTAAGGGAACGCTGACGAAACTGCCTGATATTGACTGGGAGAATGAAGTGAAACGGCTGTCAGTTGATGAAGCGTTAAAAAAGGGCATACAAGAAAAACTGAGCCAGTATCTGCGTCAGATTGAAAAGAGTGAAAAAAAGAGAAAGAAATAAAAAATTTATTTTTTAATTCTGACATCAGACACATAGGGTACAATTGTATTCATGCTATCACCTGACGAACCTGATCCTGCCACCAGAATTTTACTCACGGAAGGATAACGGGCAAATGATTTTCGGCAGGTGGTATCGGCCCGCACCATGCAGAATTCGCCAAATTGCCAGCTACCGGCCGAGTAGTAATAAAAGTTTATGCGTGCAGATTCAGTGCCCGTAAAGCTTGGATCCCGATACTGCTTTAGGTCAACGGCAATTTCACGTACATTTTGCTGTGCCCCTTGAGAAAAGTCAACAATGAGCGAACGGCCAATGCGCTTCGGTGTGTTTGCGCGCTGGGCACCGCTGAATTCACAGCGATAGGTAGCTTCAGCACCACCTCGAGGATTAGCGGGGCGAGAAAATCCAGGCTCGCATACTGGTGGTTGGCCGTGAAGAACTGCTGTGCTTTGAGTATTTGCAGGCTGTGCATTCAAAGGAAGAGCAATTGCCGCGCCGCCAACGATTCGATTAGCATGCACCGTGACAATAGCTGGTGCTGCAGCAACAAAGCCAGTAGTGCCATCTCCTCCCGTATCTGAAAAGAGCGGAGCTAACATACCAGTTGTGTACATTCCAGTCACCGCAACAGCGGCAAGCAGAAGAAGTATAAAACGATTTGAATCCATGGTATCACCTTTTTTATTTGAGATATTTTAGGTATGAATATAGAATAATTTGGTATCAGACTTTATAAATTTTTTTAAATTGGCGCAACCCATCACACTTTCAAGCTCGTCACTTGGCTCACACCATGCTCGTCCATTGAAATGCCGTACAGCCGGTCTGCTTCAGCGATAATATTATCGTTGTGGGTGATGACGACGTACTGCGCGCTGCTGGTGTATTTTTTGATGAGCTGTGCAAAGCGCTCTGAATTGCGCTTGTCGAGCGCAGCATCAACTTCGTCGAGAATATAGAACGACGCCGGCTCGTGCTCTTGGATGGCAAAGATGAATGATAACGCAGTCATAGTCTTCTCGCCGCCGGAGAGGCTTCTTATGTCGAGGAATCGGGTACCTGAAATGCGCACCTTGACAAACAATCCACCGTCGAAGGGGCTCTCGGGGTTTTCAAGCACCAGCGACGCCTCGCCTTTGGTCGAGAGCGCAGAGAAGAGTGTCTTGAAATTTTCATTGACCACGTCAAAGGTTTTGGTGAACATTGATTTTTTCTTGGTCTCAATCTCATTCATGAGCATGAGCACGTCTTCTTTTTCCCGTACGAGCTTGTCCTTTTTCTTGATCAGCTCACTGTACTCGTGCTCAATGGTGGAATAGATTTCAAGCGCTTTCATGTTGATGCTACCGAGACGAATGAGGGTTGCTTCCCACGAGGTTATCTGCCGCTTCAGCTCGCCGGCCGGCTTGTCGACAACCGCAATGCCTTCGTACTGCTTGAACTCATGCTCAACCGCCGCCAACTCGGCACTGATGCGGGAGATTTCAATGGAAACACTGTTGACCTTAAGCTCGATTTTGCGTGCCCGTTCGCCGACGTCTTCAATTTTTTCTTCCTCTTTTTTGATGCTGTCATCGAGTTTTGCGCGCTTGGTGAAAAGCTCTTTGAACTGCTCGTGGAATTTGCGCTGGTGCTCTTCTTTTTGTTTCAGGTCAACGCCGGTTTCGGTAATAAGTTTTTCAACGGACAGCAGCTCTTGTTTGAAGTCTTCCTCTTCCTTGTCGTGCTGTTTGATTATCTTCGCCATGTTGTCCCGCTCCGGCGCAAGGACGTTGCTAATTTGCGAGTCGGTTGTTTTAATGTCAGATTCCTTTTTGAGTGATGCATCGACGAGCTGCTTGCGCTTTTCCTCAAAGGCATTGAGCTCGGCAACCAGCGCCGGGTTGCGCAGGTCAGCAATTCGGGAGCGAAGCTCCTGTTTGCGAATGCGGTTTTTGGTGAGAGTTTCATTTTCTTTTTCAATTGTTGATTCAACGCTGCGCAGGCTTTTTTGCACATCGTCAAGCGTTTTTTCAAACTCCTTGCGCACCTTGCGTGATGCATCCATGTCCGTGGTGTCAAGGTGGAGAATTTTTTCAAGTGTGATGATGCCGCCTTCAAGGTCGGCTTTGAATTGGCGGAGCCGGGTGATTTGTTCTTCAAGCTTTTTCCGCTCGCCTTCAAGCCGCGCAATGACCAGCTCTTGCTCGCGCATTGTTTTTTCCCATTGTTCCAACTCGGCGGCAACTTCTTTTTCCTGGAAGCCCAGCCCACGGCCTTGCCTGCCACGGTAGCCGCCCTGCAGTGCGCCGGATAATTCTGCGAGGTCGCCGTCGAGTGTCACCATCTTGACGCGGCCAATGCCAATCCGGCGCGCAACATCAATATCATCAACGACAAGTGTGTTGCCAAAAACATAGCTGAACACATTTTTGTACTGCGGCTTGAACTGGAGCAGGTCAATGGCAAGGCCGGCAGCGCCGTTGGTTTTTTTCAGCTCTCCCATTTCCGCCAGAGGCGTGGGACCCTTGATTTTGCTCATCGGGATAAAGCTGGCAATGCCGAACTTGTTTTCCTTGAGGAACTTGATGCAGGTAACCGCTGTTTTGTCGGTGTCAACAACAATGCTCTTGAGCCGGCTTCCGGCGGCAATTTCGAGCGCGAGCGCGTATTTTGACTCGGCAACACCGAGCTCGGACACCGTGCCGTGAATGCCGGGAATTTTGTTTTTCTGCCCCAAGACTTTCTGCACGGCCGTGTCTGCTTCAAGTGATTCTTGGATTGAAATTGTTCGTGCCTGCAGCTTGGAAAGGTGCTCTTGCGCAACACCTATTTTTCCTTTTGCGGTTGCGAGATTTGCCGCGAGCGCGCTGTCGTTGTTGACGAGGGTGGAGAGTTCCATGGTTGCTTTTTTGAACTCCTGCTTTTTCTGCTTCAGCTCATTGACCTGCGCCTGATTTTCTTTTTCAACCTCGAGAATTTTCTGGAGCTGGTCGTCAACTGCTTGGATTTGGAATTCGAGCTTGTCTTTTTCGCGCAGCCCTTCCTGCTGTTTCTGGCGCAGGTCAAGAATTTCTTTTTGCTTTGCCTCGGCTTCCTTGTCCAGCAGGTCAACTTCTTTTTCAACATCCGCGATGCTGTCGAGCTTGTTTTTTTTCTTGAATTCGCCTACGCGCT
This sequence comes from Candidatus Woesearchaeota archaeon, assembly GCA_030651375.1. NCBI lineage: Archaea > Nanobdellati > Candidatus Woesearchaeota > Candidatus Woesearchaeota archaeon. The sequence continues at coordinate 16,854 of JAUSFM010000014.1, forward strand.
TTTCAATCTGGCTTTTTTCTTTTTCGATAGATGCGAGCTCCCCTCGGGCGGTTGCTTTTTCCTGCTCGTGCGCTTTGATTTTTTGCTCGAGTTCGCCGAGGCTGGTACGAAGCTGTTCCTTGCGCTGCTTAATTTTCACGATTTCATTTTTGACGGCCTCAATCCTGTTTTTCGACGAGGCAATGTCCACCTTAAGTTTTTCCACGTCTTTGTGAATCTGCACTTGGTCTTTCTCGCCGCGCTGCTCAACTTCCTTGTTGATGCCGTCGATATCAGTTCTGAACTGCCGGATTTTTTCTTTTGAGCCGAGAATCATGCCTTGTTTTTCCTGCAGCTCTTTTTTTTCGCCGGCGATGGCTTGGTCGAGCTTTTCCTTTTCCGTATTTTTTTCAGCCATCTGCTGGTGCAGCAGCGAGGCCTTGTTTATTTTAACTTTGTGCTGAAGGTCGCTGTATTCCTGCGCCTGCTCTTTTTCCTTCTTGAGGTCACGCAGCCGACTGTCACGCTCTTTCATGACAATCTCTGACTCCTTCATTTTTTCGTCAACCTTGCCGAGCTCGTTGAGGGCTTTTTGTTTTTTTTCTTCATACACTGAAATGCCGGCAATCTGCTCGACAATCATTCTCCGCTCTTCTGGCGGCATCTCGACAAAGCGCACGATGTCTCCTTGAAGGATGACATTGTAGCCGTCCGGATTTATTTTTGCGAGGGAGAGAAGCTCGAGAATTTGCTGGCGCGTGCGCACCTCGTCATTGATTTTGTACACGCTGCTGCCGTTCGCCTTGACAATTCTGCTGATTTTCACTTCTTTTTCCGGCGTGGGAAATGTTTTTTTTGTGTTGTCGAAGAACAGCGAGACTTCACCATTTTTCGCCGGCGCCTTGGACTTGCCGCCGTTGTAGAGCAAGTTCGCAGATTTTTCACTGCGCAGGGCTTTTGCCGAGCTTTTGCCGAGCACAAAGCATAAGGCATCAAGAATGTTTGATTTTCCCGAGCCGTTCGGGCCCAGCACCACATTGAACGTGTCGCCAAACGGAATCTCGGTACGCTTGGCAAAGGACTTGAAACCGTGCAAAACAAGCTTGTTTATTTTAGTCATAGTCGCCCCTTTTACTGTGCTCGACTGTCCCGTCCCGGACTGTGCTGGTGCTGCTCTGGGATGAGGAGAAAAACATCGCGGCAAATATATAAAGGTGTTGATTTCGGCAAAGGTTGAGCAAAAATAGAAATATTTATATATAAAAAGCCCTTGAATCGACATAACCTTTTGTTAATAAAGAATCGACAAAAATAACAACAGTTAACGAAAGAATCAAAATTGAGGTGACGAAATGGCTGATGATACTAATCGATACCTGCTTTCTATCGTGGCAGTGGTCGCAATAACCGGACTGTTTCTTTTGTATGGTCAGGATACTCCTACAAGTGCAGATGGCACAACCGGCCTTGCAGTAGGATACAACCCAGCATTAGGAGATGGGCCAACATTTGACGAAGAGGGCAACAAAATTTGCACCGGTCGCGTCAATGGAAATGAAATTGTCCCTGATTATATTAAGGGATGCCACGGCACGCACATGCGAATTAAGGATTGGGCAATGCTCCCCCCCGCAGTGAAGGCGTACTACAACCACAAGCAGGTGGCGTACAAGCAAGTTGCACAAGGCAACCCTGCGTACGACTGGCCTACCGATGTAAAAGGTGCGGGCATCCGTACGGTGAAGGCATCAAAGGAAACCGGCGGTTCAGGACTGCCTGATCAAACCACAACCAACGAAGTTGAGATTGTCGAAGTGTTCGGCGCTGCCGGACAAGGACGATCAGTTTCAACGCTGGTTTAAATTTTTATTTTTTAATTCTCTTTTTTTATCTCTTTGTTGATTGCAGCATAATAAAAAAGAACACTAATTAGAAATCTGCCAGCAGTTTCTGCTTTTTCTTGCTTATTTCACGAGTATATGATGCCCAGCTCTTTCGCATGATGCTGCCGTGCTGCGTGACATAGTCCCTGATGAAATGCTGAGTGAGCGGATCGGCCATGTAGCCGCTGCCAAAATCAATGCCAATTTTCGCCTTGAGTTTTTCAACTTCATCGTCGCGGATAACCTTGGCAAGGATTGACGCAGCGGAGACAATAGGATAATTTACATCCGCCTTATGCTCGGCAATGAGTGGGATTTTCCGCAGCGGCGCATCAAGATTATTCTGCACATACTCTTTGTAGGCACGGCAATTTGGGCTGGGGCAATCAAGAATGATTTTTTCTGGCTTCAGCTCGTTAATCATTTTTGCTGATTTGAGAGCTTCAAGCCAGTTGAGGTTGATGGATGAAGACAAAACCGCTGCGTCAACTTCTTCCGGTGGAATAACCAGCACGCGCAAATCCTTGACAATGGCCCGAATCTGCACACTCAGTTTGTCACGCTGTGCCGCAGTAAGCAGTTTCGAATCCTTAACGCCTATCTGTCTCAGTTTCGCTTCGTCACGGTCATCGACCAGCACGCCCACCATGACCAGCGGGCCGATCACCGGGCCGCGGCCTGCTTCTTCAATGCCGCAAACAAGAACCATACGACAGGCGATTGAACAGCGTTTTATATAGTTTATGGTACGTCTGCCACTATGGCCGGTTATGACGTTGTTTAAGGTTTTTGGCCTGAAGTGATTGCACTAATTCAACCATTACGAAAACGGGTTTTGCAAAACAGGCAAGAACCGAGCAAGATTCGGTGACGTTGCACCTTCTGTTTTTCCCGCGCAGCGAAAACGTGTCGCCACGTTTTCGCCTCTGATAGGCTGGTGCATGGTGCCGCGGCACCGCCCTATTTCCTCAACAGTTCGCTTCTTGCCGTTCCCGTTTGGGGTAGTGGCTCACACAAAAACAGACCAAGGGTGAAAATAGTTTAATCCAGAACAGCTCCTGCTCATCATCACCGACCTACAACAAACTTTAAATACACCGGCGCCACCGCATTAATGAGGTGAGACAATGGAACAAATCCAATACAGTGGACTGCACGATGTTGAAGAGGGTGACCGAAGAATTCTTGACAAGCTGTCAGCGGAATACTACGACAAAATCGCGCGCGAACTGAAAAATGAGACCGCGCTGCAGGTGCATATCAAGAGCTACAAGAAAATTGGCAAGCCAAAATTCTCAATCCATGTCAAGGCAATTGCGCCGACGCGCATTTTTGTCTCAACCAAGGCGCACGACTTTGATTTTGCAACGTGCCTGCACATGGCGTTTCGGGATTTGGAAACACAGATACATCACCGCCTGCACACTGATGACCAGAAACCAAAAAACATTTTCAAGCGCGGAGAAAAACCACTAACGCCTGAATTCGCACGGCGGATTGGGCTGCACGTGAAGAATTTTTTTAGGAGATGAATAACCCAGAACCAAGTCGGAAGCTTTATAAATAAACACCTTCTTTGGTAAATCTTAGAGCGGGGTGGGGCAGCCAGGAGTGCCCGCAGGGCTCATAACCCTGAGGTCGGAGGTTCAAATCCTCCCTCCGCTATTTATTTTTTTATAAGTTGAGAAACAGGGTTATAGTTGCGCGAAGCGCGGTTTTCTCCGGAGGAGAAAACACGTTCGTCGTTCGCAACAGTTTTTTGCGAAGCAAAAAAATGTTGGTTTACATCCTCCCTCCGCTATTTTTATTTTAAGAGTATATGAATCAACACACGAAAAAACTGGATATGGGTACATGGCTGTACATAGGGCTCTTTTTATTGTTGATAGTCTATTATTTGGCTGATCTCCTTCTGTTTTTTAAACTCTTGAGTGCAGGGCATACTCGAAGTGCACTCATACTAAAAGGGGGATTTCATGTCACATGGCTCGTGGTCTTTGGAGTAGCAATAAAAAAAAGTATGAGCGACTATTATAAAAAAAGAAAGTGGGAAAAAATAGTGACCGCAGGATTGTGTAGTTTTTTCTTGGTTGTAGCTCTCGTACTAAGCATAGACCTGTTCTTAGATGGGATAGATGGTAAAAAAGTATGTATGGAGGGTATGGTAACCGAGAGTACGCATGGATGGAAATACGCTCCATCAAAAATAGTTATTAATGGAGAGCTGCTCTACCCGGGCAGAGATATTCAAGAAGGTGGGCAGTATCATGTTTGTTTTTTACCGCACAGCAAATATGTCGTTGAGATCCAGCCGATTGGGTGAGATACGCTCGATTCAACCAAAACATTGATAAAACAAATTCTTTTAAGTTGAATGATGGCAGAGCAGCATTTTTATTTTGATACCTCAATCTGGATGGACATATATGACGAACGAGGGCATAATGGAGAAGTTGCGAGAAAGTTGATGGAAAAAATTGTGATGGACGATGATATTGTTCTATATTCAGATGCTATTGTTGCCGAATTGAAAAAGCTTGGCTTCTCAGAATATGAGATTAATCAGATGTTTAGTATCGCAAAGCCAGACCACATCAGGAGAGTTCAGTCAACAAAAAATCAAATTGAAGAGGCACAACGAGTTGCACAACAGAGAGATGTTCCGCGCCGTGATGCGCTTCACGCAATTCTTGCACGCGACCATGAGGCACAGCTGATCTCTCGTGACTGGGATTTTGAGAAATTGAGAGACATTACGAAAGCGAAAAAACCGGAGGATTTAATTTGACGAAAGACCAAGATTTTTTGCAAGTTCTTTGAATGTTTCTTCTCCCGCGCGGTGTATATCCGCATCCGTAATTTTTCTTCCTTTGTGTTTACCGGCACCGTATGCCCGTTCAAGCCGAAGGAGCGCTGCCCGCTTTTCGATGTCCTTGATTTTGTCTCGAACAGCTTCGCGAATGAATTCTGTTTTTGTCGCATACCGATTTTCTTTCATGACTTTTTCTATGTCGTGGATGAAGCTCTCTTCGAAGCGGAGTGAAACGGTTTCCATTGTATTACATAGTAATGCATAGTAATATATAAAGATTTCGGGAATTATCTCGATTTTGATTTAAAATTGCCGAAGCCCTTCTCTCGGCGGCTGTTCTTTTTTCTCGAACACTGACTTTATTTTGTCCCACACGTCAGAGAGTTTTTGCTTGAAGCCGCCTGCGGCCACTGCACTGGCAGTAGTGTTCGCTGCCGGTTTTTGGACAATCCCCATCTCGCTGAATGTTTTCTCAATCAACTTTGATGGAACATCATACTGTGCAAGGTGTTTCGCCAACATCTCTTTGGAATAGCCGCGCTGGCCGTAGTATTTGATGTAGTCAATCATCTTTTGTTTTTTGTAATCAGGAATTGCCTCGAGCTTTTTGTTTTCGTAATAGTTGTAGCCGGCAAATCCGCCGCCACCGAGCACCGCAAGTGCCGCGAGTGTTATCAAAATATACAGCCAGATGTTGGGCCCTTCTTTTAATTCAGGAAGCGGCTGTTCGCTCGGCCGCGCAGGATAGGGTGATTCTGGCGCAACTTCTTCAACTGGCTGAACCGGAAGTGGTGCATATTCTTGCAACGGCATTGATGGCGCGCCGCTCGGTGCGAGAGCGACACCACTTGTATCAAGGGGGGATGACGCTACGGGTGTTTGGCCGCAATCCTGCGGGCAGTTGAGCTGGTTTTCAGCGAATGCAGATTGGCAGAGTCCGTCGCCACAGATGACTTGTCGACTGGCACGTCTACGACCGCCTCCACTTCCTCCACCACCGCCACCGCTTCCTCCGCCGCCTCCACCACCGCCTCCTCCACTGCTACTGCTTCCGGTGTCTCCACTTGTTGCAGCGGCTGAAGCAGCAGTTTCTGTGACGCAGCGTCCGGCAGCAGCATCGCAGCCGCGCGGACAGACAACTGGCTCTTGCCGGTAGCCCTCGGGCTGCGCAGCATCGCACGTAAACGTAAACAAAATATCAGTGCTCTGGTCACTGCATCGCGGAGTTAATGACTGTATCTGGCCAGTGGAATCCCGCGCCATGACTGAGCCAATAGAAGGAGATGAACATTGTTGGTCTGGTGGAAGAACTGCACTTGCTCCAGCACTGCCTCCTCCGCCTGCAGGCTGGCCAGCAGCCCCTGGACTAACTGCGCACGCGCCATTCTGACAACCGTTCGGGCATTGGAACGGCTGGAGCGCAGCAGCAGTTGCACTGACACATTCGTATTGAGTAAGGCCAGTGGAATCACAGGTGTCGCGCTGCGTCGCAAGCTGGAAGGTGGCAGTATCAAAATAAATAGCGCGCCCTTTTTTCTCAGGAACATTTTGAGCGTCGCTGTCGTAACAGTAGGATGGATTAAACACCGCGTCAAAGCAGGCTGCATTTTCTGGAGCGCCGAGCGCTGCTTTTGCCGCAGCATCGTCGAGGTTGCGTAGTGATTCAACTTTTGCCTGACACTCTGCATCAAGTCCCGCTGGGATGCAGCTGCCGAGGAATGAGCGAATGTGATCGAGGATAGGGCGTGAGGAATGTTGTGCAAGACGGATGTTGAAGGTAATTTGTTTGCATTCTTCGAGTGCAGGGTCTTCAGCATCAGCGCAGACGGAATCGGTGCATACCTGATCGCCAGGACATTCGAAGTCGGTGGCGCACGACTGGCCACCTGCTGCAGGAACAACAGGTGCACCTGCACTGCCAGCAACACACGCGCCGGCTTGGCATTGGTCGCATACTGCTGCTGCTTCACTCATCGCACCAAGTGCATCACACGTGTAGCTCACGGTGCGGCAATTTTCTCCGGTGCACGCCGCGGTTGGAGTAAATGAAGCAATAGTTCCCGAGAGGAGGAATTGTTTGAGCGCAAGGGGAACGAGTTCAGGTTCTGCAAGCCGCGCTGCCTGACACTGTCCGTTGACGCAGCCATTCGCACATTCCAGTGCTTGCTCTTCAACAAAGTTTAATTGCGCGTTGCACGCGTACTGAACAGCCCTGCAATTTCCTGCAGCACAGTTTTCAACAGGAGTGAATGAGGGAAGATTGCCAAGAAGTAATTGTTTCACGTCGTCAGGAAGCAGGACGGGAGCAGGGAGAAGCAATGCAGCAACGGCATTGGCACAATGGTTATTGACACAAACTAAATCAGCTGCGCAGTTAACATCAACTTTACAAAACGTGTTCAGAGCACGTTCGGCATCTTCGATGCATGCATTGAGATTCTCGCACACTTCATTCACACCACATGCTGCGTCATTATTTTCACAGCCAATGGGTGGAACAGCACCAATTTCAAGAGAAGAAACACCGGCAGTTGGCACCTCTTCAATGCCATTAAAAATGTACGAGCCGCTAAAAGAATTTTGCGCGCCGAACGCGTTGTCAGGAACAACAACGGTGTACGTGATATCCATGTCAGGAACACTTCCAGGTGGAAGTGAAATTCCAGGAATCAAACCCCAACGGATTTGTCCATTTAGAAACGCGCCATTGTTTGAAATAACAGGATCAACATTCCATCCTGCTGGAGGTGTTTCAGTGATGAATAACGATTGAGCAGGATTGTTTTCATCGGCGTCAACATGGAGCCGAACCGTGACTCTGCTGTTGGGTGATGCTTGTGCTGGATCAAATGCACGGACAACGGTTCCTGCAGAATGCACGAGTGCACACACGCCATTAATGCACTGCGCGTTTTCAACGCAATCAGCATTTGCTTGGCAAGCGCCGCCGACGGAAATTGTTCCAAAAGATTGGGCGGGCTCTGCAGCAGGAGGTTCGGGAACAGGGGGAGGCACTTCAGGTGGTGGCACTGCAGGAGGCTCGGCAGCTGGTTGCGCAACACATCTTCCTGCCTGACAAAGATCACTTTGGCACATACGATTACTCAAGCACTGCGCACCGTCTATGGTGCGTGGAACACAAATTAATTTATCAGGACTGCAAAAAGCGGCATCATCACAGGGTTCATGTGTTTGAACATTGCATGCTGCAGCAACTCCTGCTGCGGGTTGTTGAGGTACCGGCACCGCGCCAATAGAGAGTATGTTGCTGCCGATAATATTTGCTTCAGCGCCAACGCCGAAAAGATATGTTCCAGCAAACTGATGCCTGCTTTGGTCGAGCGCACCAACTGGTGCATGCGCAGTGTATGTAATGGTCATGTCGGGAACATTTCCAGGAGGAAGTGAAAGTCCAGAAATCAGTCCCCAGCGGATTTTTCCATTTTGAAACGCGCCGTTGTTTGAGATACCATCCGCAGTCCATCCTGCAGGAAGCGTTTCAGTGATGAAGAGTGAATTTTCAGGAGCAGCAGGATCCGCTTTGACAACGAGATTAACAACCGCTGCGCCGCCCGGAGGAATGGTATCTTGAGAAAAGCCACGTGAAACAGCTGAAACTGCTGAAACAAGGGGGAGCATAAGAAGTATTGTAAGAAGTGCAAATAGGGTTATCACGCTCAATTGTTTTTTTCCCATGAACATCAACCTTGGTGTATCCACACGGTAACTGCATTTGCAACATCAGGCATGGTGATTGATTCATCGCCGCCCACCCATTTTTGGACATACGACTCAATTTCAGGCATTGAGATTGCACCATCACAATTCGAATCAGCGCGAGTATTCTCATTGGCGCAGGCAGCAGCAGGAATGGGAGGAGGCGGAATTGTACATGCATCTTTAAGACACATGAAACCGAGTTGTTGCATGCAATCTGCATCTTCATCACAGGCGAGACCATCGCCGCCTGCCTCTTGACAGGTAAACAATTCAGGATGGCCAACTTCATCAATGCTGCCCCTGCATACAAGACCTGCCTGACATTCTTCATTCTTTTGACAGGAAGTAGTAGATGGTTTCAACACAGGAGCAGGTGGAACAGGTGGCTCTGCTTCAACATTTGGAGGAGGTATCGTACATGCATCGTTAAGACATATGAAACCACGTTGTTGTATGCAGTCAGCATTTTCGTCACAGGCAAGGCCATCACCGCCTAGCTCTTGACAGGTAAATAATTCAGGATGACCCACTTCATCAATACTGCCACGGCAAACAAGACCTGCCTGACATTCTGCATTCTTTTGGCAAGAAGTGGTAGCGGGTTTGAGCACAAGAGCTGGAACAGGATCAGGCGCGGGAACTGGTGCTGGCTCGACAAGCGGCGCCGGCGCCTGCACCGTCACTTGGGTATCACCGGCAATCGGCACACTCACTTGCATACTTTCAAAAATGTAGGTGCCGCTGAACGGGTATACCGCAGCTTTTTGCGGCGCGCGCACGATGTAGCCGTAGGATATATTTTGCACTGGCACCTTGGGGTCAAGACCATCAACAATAGTGATGCTTAATAGGTTGCCATCCTGCGTGAGACCACCTGCATTAACAATCGTCCAACCGACGGGAACCGTTTCATCAATAATATAGGCGCCTTCAATACCGACTTCGTTAACCGTGAGCTGTACTTTAATTTCAGCGCCCGGTGCAACGATTGGTGAAGAGAAACTGCGGGTGACTGTTGAGCCGACTACAATCGGTGCGAGAGGCGCAGCAGTGATGAGCGGTACCACTAACAAAAACAAGACTATGCTCAAGATGGTTATTGTTTTTTGTTTTGCCATGGTGGTTGTGATGAGGATTATTTTTTACATTTAGGATCCTTCTTGTCTTTACGCCATTTTTTGATGGTCTTCATCAAATCTTCTGCAGTCTGTTTTTTTCCTTTCCCATGCCCTTCTTTAATGTGACTCTTTAAGGTGTTGTCGTCGTCACATCCAGCAACAGGTGGAGCAACAGCAGCAGGTTGTTTAGCAACAACGTCTACTTGTGGGCACACGCCATCCGTGCAGGTCGTTGCGCAGGGTGTAGCTACTTTTTGTATGAGATTCAGATTCTGTTTGTCGCAGGAAAAGGCAACAACGGAACATCCCGGACCAGTGCACGTCGGCACGGGAAGCTCGACGCTGTGCTGGCGCACATAGTCAAGAAGTTCTGCCGGCAAAAAAGATTGGCCGATAGATGGCGAGGGAGAAATAACAGCAGGTGCAGGAGCGGGTACACGTTGTGCTAATGCTTGAGCTTGAGCACCAAGCCCTCCAAGACCGGGAAGGGACGATGCTGCTGGTTGCGCTGGTTGTTGCGCAGGAGCAGGTGCGGAAGCACCAGCACCGGGAAGATTTGCGGGAACTCTGAGACCGGCAAGTGGATTCGGTTGCGGTGCTGGTTGTGGTGCAGGAGCTTGTGCGCGCTGAACCGCAGCAGCAACACCTGCTGCGACGCCGCCAGGCAAAGAAGCACCGGGTAGTGCAATAGGTGCATCTGAGCAAAGATTACCAATGCAGCTGTTCGATGTACAGTTGGTATTTGCAGTACACGCCTCACCAACATTTTTCTTGGGTTGTACATTAAGAGGGGGAAGGTTTCTCAACGCGCCGAGATTGGGCGGCGCAGCCAGCGCACCACTCAATGTGTCGAGTGCGCCATCAGTCAATCCGACGCCGTATGCTACTCTGCCGGTCAGCGCGTTGATTTCATCCTGCCAGATAACATACAATGCAAAGAGAGAGATAATGAGGAGAAGCGGAACAAAGTATTTTCCGAGCGGATGTTTTTTAGGATGCTGCGCATGCTTGTCAGGCGCGTGGTTCACATTATGGTGGTGGTGCGTGTGCTGTTGCTTCATGGGGTACCTGCGCGAGCGCCGCCGCTAGTAATGACCTCTTTGATCGTGTCTTTCACCATTTTTTCAGCGTTAAATGCAAGAGGATCCTGAAGCTGTTGAGAAAGATCATGCGCACGTGCTCTGGACGGGGAAATCGGATCCAATGTTGCACCTTTTATTGATAATTCTTTGACCGTGAAAACATCGTGCATTTGTGCAAACGGCACTCCAGCATCCGGAGTCTTACCCGTGAGAATATAGAAAGCTGCAGTTCGACCGCTTGTAAATTTCGATTTTGGAACAGCAACAGCGATGGTGGTGTCCTGATTTTCAGCGGTAACACCATCATTGAGACGGTACCAATAGCTTGGTGCATTTCCTATATTAAGACCGATAAGATACGAACGGAATTTTCCCGCTTTGAAATCCGCATTGTTTTTATCCTTAATTCCGTTGGTCTTCAGGATAAAGGTAAGATCGCCTTGAACATCGCTAAAGACCGGAGCAAACGTGATTTCTTGAACAACAACCGCAGAGCTAGCGCCAGAACCGAGCGCAAGATTTGAGGCGAGAACAACTGGCAGCGGTGCGGCACACTTAGTGGCAACACAATTATTTGAAAGGCAGAATTTGTTTTGGTTACAGACAGCGCCGTCAGCGCGCTTGTTGATACAGGTTGCAGTAAGAAGAAGCTCGCAGTATTTTGTTGCCGGACACTCAGCATCTGCACGACATGTTACCGCAGCAGGCTGCGCTTGCTGCACGGGCAATGCACATTTTTTGGCCACACAGTTTTGAGACATACAATCAGTATTTGTTTCGCAGTATGCATCTTTTATTGCCTGTTCAAGGCACGCTTTTGGTTGGCCAAGCACTGTTTTGCGGCATACTTTTATTGGGAGACTACGAGGACACGCGAGATTTGAGTCGCATGCATCACGAGCGGGCTGGGCAGGAACAGGTGCAACAACGGGAGCAGGTTGCGGAGAAGGAACAACAGGCGCTCGTGCAGGAACAGGAATACTAGGAACTAGTGCAACAGCCGGTGCAGGAGCTGGTGCTGGACGAGGCAGATTGGATACTAATTGTTGCTGCGCAGGAACAGGTGGAGAAAGAGCAGGAGAATTTTGAACAGGTGCAGGCGAACGAGCTATTAAAGGAGAACCGACAACAGGTGCAGCAGCGCCACTAGCGCCCCCTACATTTATTATGGGCTGGACAAGCGCATTAGCACCTTGTGCAATGTCGACACCAGTGCCGCCGGCGACAAGAGCGTTTTTGCCAGCGACAACTGGACTTGCTGGAGAAACAAGAGGAGAAGCGCCAGCGGCCTGCACAACTGCAGCAGGAGGAGGCGGGGGAGGAGCAGGTCGATCAGAACAAATACCGGATTCTCCAAGGTGAGGGTTACAAAACCCGGATGAACAATGCACATCCCGACCACACGGACCACCATTTGGCTTGAGCTGAGCTGGAGCAGGAACAGGTTGTTCCGCTGCTTGCCCGCACACACCATTGGCACATGCACAATCTTGAGTTACCAACCGCACATTATTTCCTTCACACGTTCCAAATGCAACACGTTGTGATTCTGCAACAACAACAAAGTTGTCGTCGACACACGACCGTGAAAAGGTGGTTGTTTTTCCTTTGATGGTAGATTGAACTTGATTATTTTGACTGGCACAAGAATCGCCCAACAACAGAAGGTTCAGCGGTTGGCCGAGCAATGAAACAGCATCAGCGCTGGACGAACAGGTCGTTTGTTTTGGAACAGAATTTTCTTCGCCGACCGTAAACCCGCCAACTGAAACAGGGATAACACCAGTCACTCCTGCTACGCCAGCAGCACATTTCAGGTTGTCTGCAACACTGATTGCGTGGCCAACAATACCAAAGTCTTTCAGCACGAAAAAACTGCCGGCAAAAATTGCAAGAATAGCAACTACCACGAACAGCGAATTCCTCTTTTCACGTGCAGCTAATTCTGCGTGCACCTGTTTTACTTTGTCGTCTATCATAAGGGATACGAGATACGCATTAACGGGTAACGGTGATAGTTCCTTTCATGATTGGATGCGTTCTAAACACATTTTTTGTGAACCGAAACGAGGGAGGATACAGGCAAAGCCTTGTTGACATTCAGCATCAGCATTACACGCAACACCGGGGCCCTTAAGCTGTGGAGGGTCATTACCACCAGCAGCGCCACCGGGAGCAGCAAGCTGACCAAGAACACGAATATCAGTCACGTAGGGTGTTGGACTATTTGCTCCCCAACTTGCACGTGCAACCATCACGTAACCAACGGACACCGGAGTGGCAAAGTTTTTGGTACAGGTCATCTCAGATTGGTCGGCTTTTAATATGCAATAGGTTGCCCACGTCCAAGCAGAGGGTTTATCAAACGTAGCGCTGGTACTATAGAGTAGGTGATAACCAACATCACCGGCACCACTATTAGCCAGTTTTTTAACATCAACGGCAATGGACTGAACCGAAGAAACAACCGAGGGTAGTTTGGCAATGAAATGCCTTCCTACCGTCTTAAAATTACCAGGTCCAACCTCAAAGTGACAAAAGTTTGCATCTTTCCTTGAAAGCTTGAAATAATCCCTACAAAAACCAAGATCACCATACCCTGCACTGAATGGAAGTTTTACAAATTCGGATGGTGCGTCAGTAACGGCGGGAAAGGTGAATGGTGAAAAGGGAACCGCACCAGAAGCAAGCAATGTTGGACGAATCATCTGATCGCCGCCGCCAGCAAGTAGTGCAGCCTGAGCACACACATTATTCTGGCAGCTGAACCCCGGAGCGCAGATGGCGTCCACGCCACCACACATTTGACCGGTTGTTCCAAAGCATTTCTTGCCTTGACCAGCAACTTTTTCGATACAAACCGCATTTTCAAGGCATTCGCTGTCTTCTACACAGGCAACCTCGATAAATTTGAGGCAACGCTTGCCCGTGCCTTCTGGTTTTTCCGCGCAGCGCTGGAATTGTTCGCAGTCAGCATCAGCACGACAGGCGGGTGCAGAAATGCACACATCACCCTGACAAACCAATCCGGCATTACAGCTCTTGAGCCCTGCGATATTTGTTGCATCAAATAAGCAGGCACCACCGAGCTCGCCTGGTTGCGGACCTTGAGGAGCAGGATTATTTTCTGCAGGCACCTCATTAACAGGAGGATTATTATCGACTACAATATTCGGTTGTGCACCCGGAACCTCGCATCGTCCGCCGACACAATTCAAACCAGGCCCACATTCATCAGCAAAATTTTGCGGGCACGCAGAACCGGAAAAAGTGATGTAACAGCGTTGCAGAAGCCCGTTGTTTTTATCGACGCAGGAACGCGATGTACCGTCGGGAAGCGCGTTGCATACATCATTAGAATCACAGTGCACCAAATTTTGGCAGTCAGCACCATTGGCGTCTGCGCAGTTACAATTAATGAGATTAACTTGGACATCATTTCCAGAACAAACGTGTTTGACGAGTGTATCTGAATGGGCGATGGTGTTTAATTGAGCATCGGCACAGCCGCTTACCAATCGCTGCGTCTGGCCTGATTCTGTTGTTAGTGTGATGACACCATCGGCGCCCTGTGCGCATTGTTGGCCGAGCAGCAGGAAACTTCGCAACTCGCTAGCCGGCCGCTGGATGGGCACGCCGCACGTGCTTGCTTTGGCTACTTTTTCACCCAGTTGAAACGGCCCGGCGCTGCCGAGGAGCATCACGCCGTCGGTGCCGCCCGCAACAACGCTGCATTCATCCGCCGGACGGGCAATTGCCTTGCCGGTAATGGATGATGGATCTAAAACAGAATAAATACCAAATGCGATAACGAGAAGCGCAACAAGGACAGCGGGGTCTTTTAAGCGGTCTGCTAACCGGAACGTTCTATCTCCCTCTGACCCTCTTTTATTGTTCATGTGTCCTTTAAAAATAATTGGCTTTCCCTTTTATATATTTTGTGGTGAAAAACGGAGCTGTCGTGCGTGGTGTGTCGTGGGCAGTAGGTGATGAACATCAATTAACATCATGAACGGGAACGGCAAGAAACGAACTGTTAAAGAAATAGGCGATGCTGCGGCACCGTCAATCACTTCATCAAATGCGAAAATTCGGCGCCGAATTTTCGCGACGCTGGGAAAAACAGAATGTGCGGACAGCATCAGTATCTTGCTCGTTTCTTGTTTGTTCTGCATAATCCGTTTTGGTAGTTGCTGATTCAGAAGCGTAAAATAAACCAAGTATGGGTAAATTTTATAAACCACCACCCCACAATCACACTCATCAACTGCCGCAGTCGCATAACCCAAGACAACCTTTTTTTGCTTCGCAAAAAAAGCTTGGGCAACGTACGACTCCTCACTTCGTTCGGAGTCGTTGCGCTCCGCGCAAAACGACATAAAACTTAAAAAGCAACGATTAAAACAAGTATAATTAATCATAATGCCGCAGTCGCATAACCCGGTATTGCGCAGGATTGCTAACGCAGACATGAAAAATGTCTCCCGTAAAGATCCTGTTTCCGCAAGGATATCCCGGTTCAAATCCGGGCTGCGGCGTATATTTTTTAACAACAAACATTAAAAAGGAAAGACACCATTAAAAAGAGACATGAAAAAAATAATGTATCTTATTTTGTTTATTCTCGTCTCACTTTCAGCCACCGCCCTCAACGACACTGTCATCTACCAGAGCCAGTATATCATCGTTGACACAGATTTTTTTACCGCGCTCCAGATTGAGCAGACCGGGCCGCGCGCAACAATTGAAGACCTCGCTGCGGAGATTGCCTTTTTTCCCATTCAAACAGAGCATCAGCGCATACTAAGCAGCGGCCATAGCCCGCTGCCAAAAACAATTGATGAGCAGGAGCCTGCCATGCGATTCTCATGGAACAAGCCGTCAGGAACACTTCCGATTCACATCAAAAACCGCGTGCAGGTTGAGAGCACGCCGAAAAAAATTCGTGAAAAAATTTCGTTCCCACTTGCCGGTCTGCCGGACGACATACAAAAATTCACCCAGCCGGCAGCCATCATCGACAGCAACGCTGATATTGTCCGGCTCGCATCTACGCTTGCGCAAGGACAGGACGACACACTGGTTGTCGTCGACAATATCGCAGTGTGGGTAACCGCAAACATCAAATATAATCTCAGCTCTGCTGCGGCTGATGCAACTGAAAAAGCAAGCACCGTGCTCCGCACCCGCGAAGGTGTGTGCGATGAATTAACCGCGCTGTTTATTTCAATGCTCCGTGCGCTGGGCATTCCAGCACGCTTTGTGGCCGGCATTGCGTATTCAAATTCGCCGGAACTTAATGGTTGGGGTCCGCACGGCTGGACAGAAGTGTACTTTCCAAACTACGGCTGGGTGCCCTACGACGTGACGTACGGCCAGTACGGATTTGTTGACGCAAGCCATATCGTGACGCGCTATTCCGCTGACTCGGAAAAAATAAAATCAAAATTCACCTGGAAAGGCCGCGACACAACCGTCACAGTGCGCGATTTCTCGACCAAAGCAACCGTTCAAGAATACGGCCCGCTGCGCGAACCGCACATAGCACTGACCGCAGAGCCATTCAAAGGCAGCGTCGGGTTTGGCTCCTACAATCTGGTGATTGCGCACGTGCGAAATCTGCTGGATTATTACCAGCCAGTTGACGTCCATGTATCAAAAACAACCAAGCTGGAGATTATGGACGAGAGCGCGCCGACAGAAAATGCAAAATACAAAAAACATATTCTCCTTGCGCCGCACGAAGAAAAAATTTTGTTCTGGACTATCAAGACAAGCAGCGAATTAGAAAACAACCTTATCTACACGTTCCCGGTTTCAGTGTACACGCCGACGGGAATGGAAGCAGTAACTGAATTCAAAGCAGTAAAAGACGGCATTCAGGTGCCGCGTGAACGCATTGAAAAAACAATGCAGGGGCTCGCGCCGGCGGACAACAACATGCTGACGCATGGCTTGATACTGAACTGCGCCAGTGCCAAACAAACGTATCAAGAAGATGAGCCGGTAGCGATTTCGTGCGCCATCAAAAATAACGGCAACACGTTTCTCGGACAGGTCAATGTGTGCGCCGACGGAAAACAATGCCAAACCATTGATGTGGGCATTGCGCAAGAGCAGCAGCTGCACTTCGAGCTTACTGGCGCGCACGACGCGGGAGAAAACGCCGCCACGATTACTGCGATGAGTGACGACGCGGTTGCCAAAGCATCAGTTGGTTTTTTTCTTCTTGACAAGCCGCTGCTGAAAATCGAAGCGGCTGAAGCGCCCGCGACGGTGCACTATGGCGACGAATTCACCGCAACACTTCGGCTCACCAAGGGTTCGTCAACAGCGCCGCAAAATGTTCATGTAACGGTTCACGGAGAATTGGTTGCGCAGGAATTTGACCTCGGCACACTCGACAGCAGCCTCGACCTCACGCTGGCAATGCAGGGAAGTGACTTGCAGCCAGACACGAATGTGTTTACCGTGACCGCGGCGTTTACCGATGAAAAAGGAACGCCGTATGAAACAACAAACACATTCACTGTGACACTGGTTGACGTGACGGCATGGCAGCGGATAAAAATATTCGTGAAATCGCTGTTCACCTAAATATTTATAAATTCGCCAACTCATTCTGCCTATATGCTCGACATCAACCTCATTCGGGAACACGCAGAGATAGTCAAAAAAGACTTGCAAAAAAGAAACATGCCCGACAAGATAAAACTTCTTGAAGAAATAAAGCAAAAAGATGCCGAATGGAAAATGATGCAGGGCCAGATTGGCGAGATGCGCTTCCAGCGCAACACCATGTCCCAGCAGATTGCGCAGGCAAAAAAAGCAGGGCAGAACATCGCGAATCTATTGAAACGCGCTGCTGAAATCCCACAGGAGATACAGAAAAAAGAAGATTGGGCGAATGTGCTGCGCACGGAAATCGACGAGCGCATTATGCAGTTTCCCAATGTGCTGCACGACAGTGTGCCGGTTGGTGACGGCGAATTGCACAATGCTGAAGTAAAAAAGTTTGGCAAGAAGCCGGTGTTTTCATTCCAGCCCATTGACCATGTTGACCTGATGGAAAAACTCGATCTCGTGGACTTGCCCCGCGCGGCAAAAATTTCAGGCGCGCGATTTTGGTTTTTGAAAAATGACCTTGCAAAGCTTGACCTTGCGCTCCAATTATATGCAGTTGATTTTATGACGAACCGAGGCTACGAGCTCATGAGCCCGCCGCACTTGATGAGCCGAGCGGCGTATGCCGGCGTAACCGATTTGAAAGATTTTGAAGACGTGATGTACAAGATTGAAAATGAGGATTTGTATTTGATTGCGACCAGCGAACATCCGCTGACTGCGCAGTTCATGAATGAAATTTTCCCGATGGATTGTTTCCCGGCGAAGTTCTGCGGCATCAGCGCATGCTTCCGCAAAGAAGCCGGCGCTCACGGCAAAGATACGAAAGGTATTTTCCGCGGCCACCAGTTCCACAAAGTCGAACAAGTGATTATCTGCAAGCCGGAAGAGTCGTGGAAACTGCATGAAGAACTCGTCAAAAATACTATTGATTTTTTTTCCAGTTTGGGGCTCCATTTCCGGCAAGTGAATATCTGCACCGGCGACATCGGCACCGTGGCAGCAAAAAAGTATGACATTGAAGCGTGGTTCCCGGTCCAGCAGGCATACCGCGAAGTTGCGTCCATCAGCAACTGCACGGACTTTCAGGCGCGCCGGCTGAAAATGCGCTACCGCACTGACCTGCAGAATCCTGAAGCAAAAGCAGTGCCGCACACGCTCAATGCAACCTGCGTCGCGACATCGCGCGCGCTCGCCGCGATTCTCGAAAATTTCCAGAACAAGGACGGCACGATTGACGTGCCAAAAGTGCTGTGGAACTACTTCGGCAAGCAGAAGATAACTAAGAAAATGACTGTTGAAGAAAAGAAAAAAGAGCAAGAAGAAGTCATTAAATCCTTAGCAGGTGTATGGAAATCAAAAGAAACAGGAGCAGAATATACAAAAAGAATAAGGGGACATGGGAAAAAAAGGCCAAAGAAAAGTTCTAAAAAGAATTGAGGTAGGAAGCGTGGTGAATTAATCAGCCGCCATGACAATGGGCAGGTAGTTTTGGATTTTTGGTCGTGTGTAACGTAAGCCAAAGACGAATGAGTTGCACAAGACGGGCACAAGAACCGAGCAAGGGGGGGAATGATGCGGTCACATTCAGATTTTCTCTGCGCGGCGAAAATCCGGCGCCGGATTTTCGCCTTTGATAGGGTAAATGGCTGTGCCATCGTATCGCTTGTTTCCTTAACAGTTCGTCTCTTGCCATTCCAGTCCATAGTGGCTGACGCAACTCATTCTTCCCACTAAATTTAAATACCCTGTGCTTTCTCTTAGATTTTACAGCCCCGTCGTCTAGTGGCCAAGGATAGCGGACTTTGGATCCGTTGACCGCAGTTCGAATCTGCGCGGGGCTATTATTTTCGTACCTCATAATTCGTACATTGGATGTCGTATCGGCACGTGCGGAACGCCGTTTTCTCCGGAGGAGAAAACGTTTTTGGTCAAGCTTTTTTGCTTCGCAAAAAAGGTTGGTTCTGTATCTGCGCGGGGCTATATGGATTTGTGTGCTGAGAACATGGAACAAAACAAAGACAAGAGAGCGTACGTTCTGGGAACCGTTGTGTTAGGCGCAGGGTCACTTGGTTTGGCAGAACGGGTGTATCGGGAGTATCAAAAACACAGCGGCATTGAGCCAACCGTGCACGATATTGAAACTGTGCGCACCTCGGCTATGCTTATGGATAAACCGATAACGTGGAATGAAGTATATTTCCGCGCACAACAGCGCGCACAGGGGCAACACACGCTTGAGATGGGCGTGCTTGTTATTGGTGCGCTTGCCTGCTTCTACGGCGCCTACCGCTGCCTTCGCCGCGCCTTCCGCTAAGTATATAAATCTCCGGCTTTTTCTCGTTGGTATGCTTATCAAACAACTCAAAGAACTCAACAAGAACGAAATTGCTACCGCCGGCGGCAAGGGCGCGTCTCTGGGAGAAATGTTCAACGCAGGCATGCCGGTGCCGGATGGTTTTGTGGTCACGGCATTGGCGTACAAGCATTTTATGGATTCGAACAAATTGCTGGAAGGCATCCATGAGCGGCTTGCCGTACTTGATGTGGAAGACAGCAGGGCGCTTGACATAATTGCGCAGGAAATCCAGCGCATTATTATCGCAGCAGAAATCCCCAAGCACCTTGCGCAGGAAATAAAAAAAGAATATAAAAAAATGGGCGGCTTTGTTGCGGTGCGCAGCAGCGCAACGGCAGAAGACTTGCCGGAAGCGAGCTTTGCCGGACAGCAGTCAACATTTCTCAACATCAAGGGAGAAAATGAAGTTGTTGATGCCGTCAAGAAATGTTTTGCTTCTCTTTTCACCGCGCGCGCGATTTACTACAGAAACAAAAACAACTTTGAGCACGAAAAAGTGCTGATTGCGGTTGTGGTGCAGAAGATGGTGGAAGCTGCCAAGGCAGGAGTTATATTTACCGCCAACCCAGTCACCAATGACCGCAGCGAAATGATAATTGAAGGAGCGTTTGGATTGGGGGAATCAGTGGTCGGTGGAGAAATAACGCCGGACAATTTTATCATTGACAAAAAAAACGGGAGCGTCAAGCAAAGAACGATTAACGAGCAGACGTGGGGCTATTTCCGAGTCGATGGTGAAACCGTCAAAAAGGATATTGATTATGGCAGTGAAACTGTACTTGCCGACCATGAATTAAACGCCTTGTGGCAGCTTGCCAAAAAGATTGAAGCACATTACAACTATCCGCAAGACATTGAATGGGCAGTTGGTGAGGATAAGAAGATTTATATTTTACAATCGAGACCGATAACGACGCTGAAGTGAAAAATTTATAAAAAAGAATAGTATGTTACCCAGGGATGGTGTATAAGGTTTATCGTTCAGTGCTTTTTGACAAGAAGGTTGAACTATTTTCAGATGAGTTTAAGAAACAGATGAGCGGCTTTGAAGATCAGCTCGCAGAAAATCCGTATGTCGGAAAACCATTAGGATTCAAATGGTTTCGAGAGAAAAAAGCTGACAAATTCAGAATGTATTATTTGATTTATGAAGACTTGCGGGCAGTCTATATTTTAACGTTAAGCGAGAAAAAAGACCAGCAAAAAACGATTAACACTATTAAGATGTTTCTTGAACAGTATCGATATGAGATTGAGCAATTGCTCTCACGATAATTCAGCGTACCCGTTTAACATTCCCTGTAATAACATCTTTTAATCCCTGAACAAGTTCGTTGAGAAGTTCTTCATCTACTTCTTTATGTTTTTTAAGTTCGCGATATTCGCTCTCGGAGATGGTTACGGTTTCAGGAGCCATAAACAGAGAGAATGAAGATAGATTTAAATAGCTTTCTGTTTTTTAACGGTTTTGATTTAGTCTTGACGAAACATAGTTTTTGATCCTTCCTGCTGTTTTACTGGCCAGTTCGATTGGATATTTACTCATTCCTAATTGAATTTCTGTTAGATACGCAAGGTAACCGGCGACCCACGTGTGATAATTGATAGCGATGCTGTACAGGTCGGTGTGAGCATCTTTTGGGATGCCTGCTCTTTCAACGAAATGCGAAATAATTGGATATACTAAGCCCATGCGAATGAGGAGACTTCCTTGAATGTTAGGGAATTGAGTAATGTTGAGCGCTGCTCGTTCTTGGAATGTACCATAGAGTCGAGCATTGGCTGGATCAACAAACCCACGAAGGTATTCTTTGCAACGTTCACGTAATGAGGAACGTTTTTGATCCTGCGGTTCCGGTTCAACGAGCGTGTTAAGAGTCTCTACCATTGAGAAGTGCCTCCAATTGGTTATCAATACCCATAGATTTTGCTTTAGATTCCAGACTGATGAGCGTGTGTTCCCAAAATTTAGGATTTGCTTTATCATCTTGGCTATTTCGTCCACAGTCTATCAGCCGCCACCTTCTGCTCAAGTCGGCATACTCATATATCGGTTGAGTTAATTCATCGTGGTGATAGGTTGAAGTTGTCAGTACTAATGGCAATCCCAGTTCAACAGCCCTTTCTGCAACCAATATCCCTAAAGGTTGATTTTCTTCTGACTTCCCAATTGCTCCGATAAGATTTCGACGATAGGATTCAGTATATGGTTTATAATCGTCTCGAACATCATCGGGGTTAGCTATTCTATTAACCACTTCCTTTCCAAGATCCGTTTTCCCACTCCCTGTAATCTCGGGGAAAAAACAGTCTGTAATCACGCGATCCAAGTCCGGACTAGAACCGGATAATCGTGCAATTGCCTCAGAATAGTCTTTTGCACGAACCACCGCAGTACCTTTTGAGGTCAAGTAGTGCTCTGCTGCTTGTGCATACTGTTCATTGTCTTCAACGAGTAATATTCTTGTCATTTCTGTCATTTTTCATCACCCTATGTTCCCTGGCAAGGTCGAAGTATTTAAAATCTATCTTCCCTTAGGGGGGAAAAGATGACTATCCCTTAAGGGGGAAAGCTTTATAAAGAATGGCCGCCTAATAGACAGCATGGAAGTTGAACCGCTTCGCAAACTGGGATTAACTGAGGGTGAGATTAAAGTATATCTTGCCCTCATCAGATTAGGAGAAACAACAACTGGACCGTTAGTGGATGAGTCTGGCATTTCTGTTTCTAAAGTCTACAGTATTTTAGACCGCCTCTCAAAAAAAGGGCTCGCAAGCCACATCGTCAAGAGAAAAACAAAATATTTCAAAGGGGCAGATCCTGACCGGCTTTTGGTTTATTTACAAGAGAAAGAAGCTGAAATGCAAGACCAAGAAAGCAAACTCAAAAGTATGATTTCATTGTTAAAATTAGAGCACCAGACTGCCATCACTGCTGAAACTGCCCAAGTGTACGAAGGCCTCAAAGGAATCCAAACCGCTCGAGAAAGGACATTAAAAATTATGAAAAAAGGAGATGAAATGTGGATTATTGGGATTGCCAAAACACCATACGAAGGCTCGATGACACCATACTTTAAAGAATACCATAAACGGCGCTATGAAAAAGGCATCTTTTGCAGGTATTTGTACAACGAATATGCACGCGTGCCGTATGGTGAAACATCGGCGACGTACCCGTTAAGCGAAGTTCGCTACATGCCCAAAGGACTAGTCACCCACACATGGATGGAAATTTATGCGGATACGGTTACTATTGGAATTAACAAAGGAAAATCATTTTCTGTCATAATCCAAAATCAGGAAGTGGCAAATTCTTTCAAAATATATGCCCAATTATTATGGAGCATGGCGAAGCGATAAAAACCAAAAAGTTTAAATAATACATTGTATATACTAAGTATTACCATGGAAACCATCAGCCTGAAACTGGAAGAGAACATTCTCGGTGAGATTGATGAAAAGCTTGCAGCACATCGATACAGCACGAGGAGTGAATTTATTCGGGATGCCATCCGTGAGAAACTTTCTGACCTTGAGAAAGATGAGCTCTTGAAGCGTATCACCATGCTGCGCGGGTCGTCAAAACGAAGAACAACCGATGCACAACTGCATGCCGCACAAGATAGAGCATTTGAACTACTTGAAAAAAAGATCAAAGGACGACCGCATAGAAGTTGACGCGACGAAAGGTGTTGTACGAATTCTTCATTAATAGCACCACAAGTCTTATAAATCCCGTTTTTTCTGCCGATGAGTATGGAAGCACGCCTCACTGAAGAAGGAGTATGGGAACTGCCGCCGCTCGAGGAGATTCTGGTACAAGGTGACCAGATGTGGGTGCAGAATGGTTTTTCGGAAAAAAAACGCGGCCAGCGGCGTGAACAAGTTACCGAGGAATATGAATTATATCAGCGCGTTGTTGCATTGTGGCAGCAGGGCATATCGTATCATTTTATCGGGAAAAAAGTAGGTAAGAAAGGCACTGTCATTCGTGATTGGATCGGAAAACACAAGCTGCCAAACATCCTTGCAGGAATTGCATACAAGAAAAGACGGGGAAGAAGAATAGATATTCCTGAAGTGCCGAGCAACGACCTGCTGCGCGTCATTGCCCTCTGCCTCGCAACAACCCGCCATAATGATGTGTACAAGAAACGATGGACGTACGAAAAAAATGATCCGGCGGATCCAGCGTTAGAATACGCTCGCACGGTACTTACTACAGCATTTGGCAAGGGAAGTTTTCATGAGCATGTCAAGGGAACGGTGAAAAAAGACTATCTTTTTTATCAGATTATTTTTCAGTCAGTTGCGTTTTTTGAATATTACAACGCAGTCACCCAGAACAGCACGAGTTTGCCGTGGGAGCAGATGCCAACGCTGGAAGCAAAGCTGGCCTTTGCCGAGGCATACTGCCAAGGAAGTCTAACGGTTGAAAACGAATATCGGCGCGCACGGCAACAAGCACCAACTCCTACAGGGGTAGTAATAATAAAAAAGACGACGCCTGAAAATGTTTCAATTCTTGAACAAGTCGCCCTTCTGTTGAATGATGTCGGATGCTACCCGTATGTTGGTGTTCTCGACAAGCTGACTCTCCTGCAGATAACTGACCCTGATGATGTAACACGGCTTCTGGCATATGATGTTGTTCCGGCAGCGTGTTTGAGTGCTGCAGAAAAGATAGCAATTGGCAAAACCGGCCGGAGAATCAAAGGGCAGCACATGATTCTTCAGGCACATCAGGCAACCCGTGCACTGCCCCAAGGCTTGACACCAGACGTGATTGAGCAGAAACAGGAGATTGCAGATCGGTATGGTATCCAAATGAATATGGTAGGTGAATGGTATCGTGATGACAGCACGCCACGCGTTGTGCACCGGCACGCTATTCTGGGAGAATTGAGAAAAAAACACCGGCGTGAACCAGTGCCAGAACCACCTCGCCTGCACGCGATTGACAATGTTGTACGCAGATTCCTACAGACAACCCCAAAAAATGAGCCGATGTGCAGATACAGTGCACAACGATATTCTCATGAGGACGCGACATTTTACGCATTCGCATTTCAACGCGGCCAAATTGAAAAAGAACACTGGACACGATTGCTCATGCTGCCAGAGGAAGTGCTCCACGCACGCCTTGACCGGACCACGCCGATAACTGTGACAACCAACGGCACCACGTACCAGTTGGGTTGGCACGCGCTCCGCGAGTATTGCCGAATTGAAGGGTTCCGGCCATACGCCTCGCCGGCTGATGAATGGCGAAGCCATCTCCGAACGATTCGGAATTGTTTACCGGAGCACGTGACACCGGAACAAACATCGTACCGGCATGATGGGCTCACGTTCACTCTTGCACGCGAAGGAGATATGGTCAAGGTGACGAGCATAGATGAAAAATGAGAAAGGCTTAAAAATGAGCTCTTTCTCCCCTGGGTGTATGGTCATCATCGACTTTATTGTCAAGCGGCATGGCGAGAAGGAATCCGTACCCGGACTTATTTCTTCAACGCCGCAGGATCGCACTGTCCCGCTCTCTGAAAAGGGAAGACTTGAAGAGCAAAGATTTGGCAACGATCATATTCATGCATTTCCGCATTATAAGCATGTGATCGGGATTACTTCTGATTATGTACGTGCAGAACAGACGCTTGGCTTGAACCTCTTCGGCGCGGGTTATAATGTGAAGAACGGCCAGTTGGTTACCACGGTCGCACGGTCAGATATCGGATTAGGAGTGAACAACCACAACAAAGATGCACATCCGGAAATGCCGAAATATGGCAACGAACCGGAAGTTCTGAACGCGTATGTCCGCACGCTTTTCGAAAAATTCTGGCACGCGCGCCCCGGAAATCCGCCGTGCATGGCAGCGTATGCCGCGGCGATGATGGATGCTACGGCTTATGCAATAAAGCGGGCGCAGATACTGCCCTTGCCTGACTATGCGCGTGTGCTGGTTGAAATTGTCACGCATTGTCCAGTGATTGATGCGGCTGCACACGTTTTTTCAAAAGGAAAGAGTCTGGAACAAGGAGCGTTTCAGACGGGTGAGTTTTTTACTGGACATTATGATCCTTTAGGAGATCGCATGGAGGGGTTACAATTTGAAATTAAAGGAAGAACGCATAGACCTTTCTCTACATCTGATCGAGTAGATGCGAGTATCGTGGATACTTTAAGAGGCATGGTTGATTACTACGCACGCGAGGCCCTACCATTGTCCCTTAATATTCCACCCCCACAAACTTTTTAAATAGCGACCTTCTCTCCAAACAGAGGGGTGCCCATGGCAAAAACAGCAGTTAAAAGAAGCCTTGTCATTGTTGAAGACGACGAGAACATTGCACTGGCAGAACAGCTCATTCTCCAAGACCAGTTTACGGTTCACGTCGCCAAAGATGGCGAAGAAGGCCTTGCACTCGTCAGAAAGCACAAGCCGCACGCGGTTGTGTTGGATGTCATGATGCCTCGCCTCAATGGATATGAAGTGTGCAAAAAAATTCGCGAAGACACCACGCTGAAGCACACGAAAGTTGTCATGGTCACTGCCAAAGACCAGCAGAAAGATGAAACCAAAGGGCTGGACACCGGCGCGGATGATTATATCATGAAGCCATTTGAGCCGGCAGAGCTTCTCCACGTTGTTAATCAAGTGTTGGAATAGGGGAAAGCATGCCGTTTTCCCTCATTGCTGCATATCATGGAATCAACAAGTTTCTGGGCACATTCAGCGGCGACCTGCTGAAAAAAAGCATCGAGTTTGTGCTCATACTGATTATTCTCTACATGCTCGCCAGTGAGTACCGCAAGGAAAAAAGCAGCGAGCTGAAATATCTGATTGCCGGCTTTTTTCTGCTGTTGCTGGAAAAAATAGTGATGGTGGCAATTCTGTCGCAAGTGGTATTTGTTGGCCCCTCAAATGCAGCAGTAATAAAATACACGCCTATCATCACCAACATGCTGGAAATTGTTGGGATGTTTATCATAACCACGACCTTGTTGAGTGACCTGTACCGAACAACGGGAACCATTCTGAAAAAAGGAATTATTGCAGGGGCAGTGTTATATGGCATCACACAGGCGGTGTGGCTCGCACATATTTTTTTCTTTCCGCGTGACACGCTCACTATTTCAATTTTATTTATTCTCTTTGAAGTTAC
Source organism: Candidatus Woesearchaeota archaeon (assembly GCA_030651375.1). Classification (NCBI taxonomy): domain Archaea; kingdom Nanobdellati; phylum Candidatus Woesearchaeota; species Candidatus Woesearchaeota archaeon. Next base: position 43,603 of record JAUSFM010000014.1, read on the forward strand.
CAAGATTGCGGTATTGTGGTATCCGATTGTGTATCTCATCAAGCACCACAAGCTGACTGAATATTACAAGAAAGTCGCGCTTGCGTTTGGCGTGTATTCCGTCACACCCCTGGTGTACCTGCTGAACATTGTTTTTTTCTTTGGCGCGAACAAGTACCTCAAAGTTATTGCGCATCCGTTTCCGTTTCTTGCCATGCTCCTGCTCCTGCGGGTGATGTTTCTCAAGCTGGCAGACAAGGCGCTCATCAAAAAAGACCTTGAACTCACCCAACGCCGATATGAGGAAACAAAAAAAATAAGCAAAATGAAAGACGAATTTGTCAGCACGGTCAACCACGAGCTGCGCACGCCGTTGACCTCGATGAAACTCTACCTGTCGCTCCTTCGGCAGGGAAAAATGGGTGCGCTCAACGCAGACCAGCAAAAAGCAGTCGATGTGGTCAACAAAGAAGCAGGCCGGCTTGCCGAATTAATCAGCGATATTCTTGATGTGTCCAAGCTGGAAAGCGGCAAGGAAAAACTGACACTGGCAAAAACAAATCTGGCTGCGCTCCTTGATTATACTGCGTATGAAAAATTGATCGACGAGAAAAAAATCCGCATCAAGAATATGGTGCCCAAAAAATTTCTTGTTGTAGTTGACGCTGCACGATTCAAGCAGGTATTTGTGAACCTGTTAAGCAACGCCATCAAATTCAGCCCGGAGCAGGGAACCATCACGCTTGATGCCGAGCGAGGGAAAAAAGTATGGCAGTTCTGGGTACAGGATGAGGGGCCGGGCATTGCCAAGGCGCACCACACAAAAATATTTGAGAAGTTTTACCAAGTAGAAGATTACTTAACCAGAACAAAAGGCGGCACGGGGCTCGGGCTTCCCATTACGAAAAAAATTGTGGAGATGCATAAGGGAACAATTCGCGTCGAATCAACACCGGGCAAAGGGAGCAGATTTGTGGTTGAGATGCCGCTTTAGAAAATAATGAATGGGGTTTAGATCAGCCATCACGAAAGTGGTTTGAATTGGGTTTTGGCTTGATGTTTGTAGTTGGGTAACGTTTTGACCAATACAAAAACGGGTTGTGCACAACCGGCAAGAAACGGGCAAGATACGGATGCTACCTGCACGCTCTGATTTTCTTCGCGCGGCGAAAACGTGGCGCCACGTTTTCGCCTCTGATGAAATAGTTGAAGGTGCCGCTGCACCAAAACAGTTCCTTCACAATTCGCCTCTTGCACATTCTCGTCTTTGGCTGATGTAGAAACGTAATAATTTTTTTAACATCTCGAACACCCCCACAAACTTTATAAAAACTCGTTCCATTAAAAAGGAAATGCTCATTATCGACAACAAACGAGAGGTGGTAACGGTCATTCTGCTATTTGCCATCATCACGGGCAGCTTCGTGCTCTACGGGCATCACCAAACAAGAATAGCGAACGCAGAGCTCACGGGCCAGTTGAGCGCCATTCAGGGTGAAATGCGTGAACGCTATGATCGTGTTGATTATGAAATAAAGCGGCTTGCCGAGGATGTTGATGCGAAAACATACAAGATAAAACAAGACCTGTATCAGCAAAAAGAAGCATCGTCAGGCATCAACGAGCAGTTTTCCGCGCTGCAAAAAGAAACCCAGAGCAAAATTGGGGAAATTACTGGCCAGCTAAACCGAGCCCATGAAGATGGCCAACGCATTGACGAATTTGAAAAACAACTCAAGCAGGTGAGCGCGGATTCGAGCGATTTCTCGTCAATAATTCAGAACGGTATGCCATCAGTGGTGAGCGTTGAGACCCTCACCGGAAAAGCCAGCGGCACGATTATCAGCGACGATGGATATATCGTAACATCCAAGCACGTCATCGGCGACGCACGCGCGGTAGTAGTCCAGCTGTACAACAAGAACGCGCTGCAGCGCGACCGATTTACCGCCCGTGTCGCCGGAGTGAACGACGGATATGACCTTGCGGTGCTGAAAATTGAGCCTAACAAAAAATTGAAGCCGCTGCCTATTGGCGACTCAAAAAAAACAGAGCTGGGCGAAAAAGTATTTGCGCTCGGCAACCCGGGGGCAATCGGATTTACCGCAACTGAAGGCATTATCAGCGCAGTTGACCGGTATGTTGGCAACATTCCCTATTTCCAGACTGACAGCCCGATTAACATCGGCAATTCCGGCGGGCCACTCATCAACCGCCGCGGAGAAATGGTCGGGCTGAACACGCTGAAAATTGTCGGCTTGGAAGGAGTGAGCCTTGCACTGCCGTCGTATATTGTTGATGGGATTTCACGTACAATTATCAAGAACGATGCATCGTAGATTAAGAGTATAGTTAGATTTTCTGCTCAATGCCCACAAGAATGTTTTTCTGGTAGTCAAGCAGCCGCTGTGCCGCGCGCTTTGTTTCAGCGGGTGAATACCCGCCGACGTACAGCACCATAGTTTTTTCTGATGTCATAAAGAGCTTAATGAGCCCTTCACCGGGCTTGAAAATCTGGCACTGTCGGGGGTTGGTATTGAAGAACTGCTGAATCTTGAATAATTCTGCGGCTGCCTTGTTATCGCAGGGGTTGCCGATGACAATATAGTCTTTTGCACCGAGCTGTATTTCGCTGGCCAACATACCTTTGCCGACTGAGAGCCCTTCGCTCGCAATAGTGATGAGAATGTGTTCGCCGACCACCACATCTTCCGGTGGCGCCTTGTCGCCGACCACAACGGAAAAGCCTTTCGCAAGGCCGGGAAAGTTTATGAGATTGAGTTTTTCTTGGCTGGAAAAGCTGGTAATGCTGCAGCAGTCTTGGAAGCACGTGTTGCATGTTTCGCCATCTTTGCAGAGCGTGTCGCCGCAGCACTGTGAATTGAGTTTTGCAACGCAGACATTATTTTCACACGCGCCGGCTTTGCACACGCCGAGATCTTTTGCTGTGCAGCTGCCGCAGTCCAGCGGGCAGGTGCACTCGTTTTCATTCGGGCTGCACACGACGTCGCCGCAGGCAGCTTGCAGTTCGTACTTGTCGCACACGCCGGTATTGTCGACGTCAAGGCAGCACTCGTTGTTGATGATTTTTTGAGGAAGCGTGCAAGTCACAATAGTTTCAATGACACCGGTGCCTTGCTCTTCAATGAGTTCTGGTGAAGAAGGAATCGGCGCAGGAGGAACAGAAACGACATTGCTGGTCGTGCCGGAATTGCCGACAAGGTCAACTGAGCAGCCAGTGAGAAATGCCAGAAAAACAAATACACTAACAATGATACGCCAGTTCAGAGTACGCATAGTGCGCATAGTGTACCTCATTTTTTCCGCTCGCGCAGCATGCCAAACAGCAGGCCGATGATGATTATAACCAGCGCAAGAATCAGCGCCCAGATGTTGACTGCTTCAAGCGATTTTCCCTGCGAGCCCATGAAGATGATGAAAATAACCAAGATGGCAAAAATGGCCCAGGGGTAGAGTCGGTTGCGCATTGTTCTTTTCTTTCCTTTTGGCTATTTAAAGTTAACGATACCCAAATCTTTAAATACCCCCTCCGGTTCCTGCATCATAATCAAGGGATACCACAGTGCAAGCTGGAGTATGCCGGCGAGAAGAACAGATATTTCTCGCGCCAAAACAATCAAAAAACAACCAACACAAGGGAGTTGAACGTATGGCACGTATGCATTCAGGGAAAAAAGGAAAATCCGGCTCAAACCGGCCACTCCAGCAGACCACGAAAAGCTGGATACGGCACAAGCCAAAAGAAGTTGAGACGCTTATTGTCAAGCTCGCAAAAGAAGGCCACACCGCATCAACCATCGGCCTCGCACTGCGGGACAATTATGGTGTTCCTCGCGTCAAGGAGATCGCCGGCAAGACCATCACGCACATTTTGAAAGAGCGCGGCGTGGCAAAAGAGCTGCCTGAAGATCTCATGGCGCTGATTAAGAAAGCAATTGCGGTTCGCAAGCATCTTGAAGAAAACCGACAGGACCAAGTTGCCAAACGCGGCGTACAGCTAACGGACTCAAAGATCAGGCGGCTGGTTAAGTACTACAAGCGCAACGAGGTATTGCCTGCTGCGTGGAAGTACGACGTGAAGAATCTCAAGATGTATATCGAATAAAGTTTTTTAGTTATTTTTATTTTACTTTTTTCTTTTTGTATCTCTTTCTTCTGTTTTGTTATTCTTCTAACACAACATTTTTATAATTGTCTATCTCAAGACACCAAAGATTCATTTGTTGGGAACAGAGCCAGGTGCTTGGGTGATACTATGAGAGGGTATAATAGACTGGTATTGGGCGAAAGCGAACAGCAACGCCCCGAGTTCTCTTTGAGAAGCATTGCTTTAGTTGTGGGTATTATGTTTATTTTTGTCCTGCTGGTTGTGCTGTAAAAAAGAGAAACAGAAGAAAAGTTGAACGTCCATAGTTATTCTTAATCATATTTAGATTGTTTTTGGTGCATAATTAGATTAATAACCACATTAAAGTTGATTCAGTGCATTTTTATAACATATTCAGATTGATTCAAGAGTATAATTTTGATTAATTTATCTTCTTGGCATATTCAGTGCAAAAATAGATTAATAATGACAATATTTATAAAAAACAAAAGCAAAGAAGAAATAAAGAGGTGATGGCATGCACAAACTCGACCTTACACTCTATTCGTGGATACTGCGGGGAAGCCAACGCAGGGAGATCATCAAGGTGATGAACGACCTCAAAATTCCTGCCCAAATCTTTCGCGAGGCGCAGCACCACAACCCAAAAATCAGCAGAAACAGCGTCAGCGATGTTCTTCGCAGCTTTCAGGAAAAGAGCATTGCCCGCTGCCTTAACCCCGAGGAAAAAAAAGGGCGGCTGTACCAATTAACGGCAAATGGGCAACTGATTCGCAGTGAGATATTAAACAGTTCTATGCTCCCTGCGCACGAGGACCTGCAGGAGGAAACAGCGTCAGACAGATAGAGAGATACAAGTGAGAGAAGAGAATTATTCCGGCCTGACGTCTCCCCGAATCATGTTCTCAAGGCTTTCGATAAGGCTACGCACCACCAGCAGTTTTCCATGAAACTGGCGCGCAATTTTTTTGCAGTCAATTGCTTCAGGAAAGGGAATGAAAACAGGCGTTACGCCGGCACGCCGAAGATGATGGGCAAACACCTCACTGGGAGGTGTCAGCACGGGCGGATTCCCCTCACGCTGAAAGAGCATGTGGCGGTAGGCAGCCACAACATAGACAAGCTCGTGGTCTGGATAGAGCTCACGGAGCGGACGAACAAGGCGTGTTTCAAGATTGTTTCCCGGACGATTGATATTCCACACATCTGATGACGGCCTCGAAATCGTTTTCGCATCGCCCACCAGAAGATACTTTCTGTCATTGACCGTGAAATACGCAAGCCCGTCAATCTCCGCGCGCTCAAGGCTCAACTCTCCCTTCCGGTAGCGAAATCGATAAGAACCTGCATGCGCTTTTTGCAACAGCACAAAGGTTGTGCGCCGATCAAACTTGAGCAGGTACTCGTTGTCCCAAAAAACAGCATCACCTCTGCCAGTGCGGTATTTTCGCTTTTCGCGCAACACATTTCCGTTGGCAGTTTCGTAGCCAGCATCTTTTGCATCAACAACCAGTTTGTTAACAAAACACTCGAGCAGCAGTGATAATAGCCGTTCGCCAACGCGGCCCTGAAATTGGCCAACAAAACTGTGCGCATCGCCTTTCCACGACAGCAAGTCGCGAATATCACCGAGGGGATACGAACAATCGCCGGCGTATGCCGTCGGTGTCACACGGTTTTTGCCGGCAGTGTGCACCGAGACTGTGGGCATGAATGGTGCCGGCACAACAATCACATCGTTCCTGCAATGCCCGTTATCAACCACAGTGCCAATATCCGGACAATACGGACGAGGCGCATAATTCGCAAACGGGTCATACGATGGCATAGAGGGCATGAAAAAATACTTTTTTGTGGCTATAAAAGATTTGTGGGATTCAAACCTATGTGACAAACTATTTAAACGTACACCGCCCAAAGTAACGCATGGCCCGCGGCAGAAAACCGAACAGCATCGTCCGCCAGCACATGGTTGACATCCTGGCCTGCCTCGGAAGCGCCAGTGGATATGATATCTACAAAGTGCATCGCGAGCTGTTTCCGAAGTGTACGCTCCGGTTAATGTATTATCACCTGAAAAAAGGAGTGGTGTTGGGAGAATTTATTGTTGACAAAATACAAAAAGTCGAGGGAACATATTCATGGGGGCCGCTAACGGAAAAAAAAATGTATGCAATCGGGCCAAAGGCGCATCCCAATCCTGAAAAGCGCGTCAAAGAATATATCACCACATTAAAAAAAGAGGAAGCACATGGACAACGGTAAAATTATCGTCGTGGCTGTGGCAATTCTTGCACTTATCATAATGAGTTACGCTCCTGAAATAACGGGCATGGCATACAGCAGAACATTGGGCAGAACTGAAACACGCATCACACCAGCAGTCAAGGACTGCCAAACAAATGAGGACTGTCCTGACGGCTCGGCGTGCCGCGCGTATGGAGCGGTACAGAGAATCAGGCGAAAAGCACGCACCGGCTGCGTGCCCATCTGTGAGGATGGTGAACAAAACCGGATTCCGTTCGCGGTGTTTGACCAGCTGAAATCGTCCTATGACATAAACGCCATCACCGGCTTTGATCCGCAGAAACCAAAACCAACACGCTACCGGCCAAAAAACAGCTTTGAAACATTTGTGTACTCAAGCAATTGTAAAGATACAACAACGGTTGTTGAGCCGTTCTGCATTGACGCAACAACCGATGGCGCGGCGGTTGCGACCATTGAAATTAATTGCGGCACCATCGGCGATGGATTCGGCTGTGTTGAAGACGACAACGGCGACGCAAGCTGCGGCCAGCCCGGAGAAGGAGACGATGTGCAGAGGATATATACGGCAACCGGAGGAATCGAAGCGCACGAAGAAACAGGCAGCGTGAGCACACCGGAAGAAACCACGCAAGCACCGCCGTCAACACTCCTATCACAAAAAGAAGAAACAATACCAATAGTGCCCATTCCAGAAAAACAAACACCACTACCACCTACTTCAACACCACCAGTTGAAACAAATATCGAGATTCGCGACTTCACGTTTGTTCCATCAACAATAACGGTTTCTGCTGCTGAAAAAATAACCATCAAAAACACTGGCCAAGCAGTGCACACATTCAGTGTTGAGGCACTCGGAATCAATGAAGAACTCAAAGCAGGGGAAGAAAAAATAGTGGTGGTTCATGCACAGCCAGGAACCTATCAGGGACAATGTAATTTCCATGCATCGATGAAGGTGACGATCAAGGTTACCTGAATAACGACAAACAGAGACCGCAAAAAATAAAAAGCAATAAAATAAAAAAGAAAAAGAGGTGTTTTGTGTCTGAAAAGGTCAAAGCATACATTGCCGAAGCACTTCGGCGGCATCACCCTGTAGACACCATTGTGGGAAAACTGATGAGTATCGGCCACGAAAAGGAACAGGCAATCATGCTGGTCAAACACGCCGTACAGCAGCGGATCCACATACTGGAACAGGTGCCAGCAGGAATAAGTGCCGGCAAAACAATAACCGGCATTGTCTTTTCATTTCTGATGCGTGGCGCAATTGGCGCTATCGCCGCATGGTCGCTATATCACGTCATCGTTGCCTGAGTATTTTCTTGAAAAAGCCCATCAGCGCACCTGCTTCGCGCTTAGTGAGAAAACTTTTGAAGATGATTTTTTTCCAGAGTTTTTCTTGTGTACGCTTTTTGGCGTCGGTTGAAAATGAAAGGGCACCGATTGATCGGTGCGCAAGCAGGAGCGCATGCTCATGCTCAAGGCGAGACGCAGGAGTGACATGGGAAAGTGAGGTTTGGTCAGCGCGTGCCGTAAAAAGCTCGTAGAGCACAATAGCACACGCATGGCTAATGTTCATGATGGAGTATGTTTTTGAGGCAGGGATAGAAACAACAAGGTCGCAGAGAGCAAGTTCTTCATTCGACAAGCCATGGTCTTCGCGGCCAAGCACGACGATAATTTTGTTCTTCGGATTTTTTTTGAGCTGTTCATGGAGCTGGCGGGGCGTTGATGGAAGACGCAGAATGTTGTACGCTGTGCCCACTTTTGCTGTGGTGCCGATGATGAGGTCATATTTTTTGAGCACGGCAAAACTGGTTTCGCAACGGGCATTTTTAAGAATGTCCGCGGCATGCGACGCGCGGTCAAGAGCAGTCTTTGACCGATGGTCAATGGAGCTGTTGATGAGGATTAATTCTTCTGCGCCAAAGTTTTTCATCACGCGCGCGATGGCACCGAGATTTCCTTCGTTCTGGATGCCAATGCAGGCGATGGAGATGGTCGAGAGTGCCATAGGAGAAAGGAAAAAGGGAGTGTTTAAAAACTTATCCCGTGCATCCCTTGAACAGAATCATGAAGAGCACGACGATAAAGATGATGCCAACTTTTTTCCAGACCTGATAGGCAAGGTGCTCCTTGCCCTTGCCAAACAGTTTTAGCATGGCAATTTGGAACATTCTGCCGCCGTCGCAAATCGTCATCGGCAACAAATTAAAAAAGCCAATGCCGAGATTGATTGCGTAAAGCCAGAAGAGCAGGCCCATGAACCAGATGATAGCCGTGGGAACAAACGAACCATATTTTTCTTTAAACGACTCTTTGACACTGGTTTTATCGGCGACAAACACGCCGAGATACGGCGCTGATGCATTCATCGGATGGGCACCAAGCGCGATGTCATAGGTTGTGCGGTTTGAAACAACATGCATCATGTCCCCTGGTTTTTTCTCTGCAAGCACCGCTGAAAAATCTTTGATTGATGCAATTTGTTTACCATTCATTTCAGTGATGACTTCTCCGGCAGCCATGCCCGACTGCTGGACGGGGTATACCCCATCTTTAGTAATGCCGTGCACCAGCACGCCCTCGTGCTGGAGCATATGCGAATCAACCGGCACTGCAATGAGGAAGAAGAGGCCCACAACGAGCATGCCAAGCACAATGTTTGAGAACGGCCCGGCTGCAAGAATGCTGAGCTGCTGGTGATACGGTCGTTTCGCCATTTCTTTTTCATCCGGCTCGACAAACGCAACCGGAAGAATCGGGGCAAGCAGGCCAATCACGCCCACGCCGCTGGCTTTTACTTTAAGGTTGTGCACACGCGCCATGACACCGTGGCTGAACTCGTGGATGACGATAACGACAACGAGTGAAATGAGGAAGTAAAAAAACGGAACATACACGGTGCCGGGCAGGTTTTGTGAAAACGGCTGGAGAATGCCGACGCCGGGCACTGATTTTTTTGCAAAATAGAGCAGGTAGAGATTTTCAAGAAGCTTGTAGGCGATAAAAAGCATGCCGGCATACCCAACCACCCACGCCACGGTGCCCACTTTTTTAAGAAGCCGCGGGGCTTTTTTTGCCAGTCGGTCCATTGCTTTGAGGCCGACGCTGGTGCGGTACAAGAGAACGTACACCACGGGAAAGAAGATTTTTTGGAGCACAAACTTTTTCCGCTCGATATAGACAAAAATGGCGAGGAGGAGAATAAAGCCGATTGCGAAAAGTTCCTGAACGCCCATAAAGGACTTTTTGCTTTGGAGTTTTAAATAGTTTGTTATTTTGATAGAGATTGTGTCACAAGATTTATATAAATACATTGCAAAAGATAGAGAAGGAGATAGAGAGACTGACCCATGAAAAAACCGATCATCAAACTCCACAAAGTATGGAAAACATATACGCTGGGCGAGACAAAAGTACATGCGCTATCCGGCATTGACCTTGCGGTGTACCCAGGTGAATTTCTCGCCATCCAAGGGCCCTCAGGCAGCGGCAAGAGCACGGCGATGAATCTCGTCGGCTGCCTTGATATTCCCACAAATGGAGAAATATTTCTCGACGGCCAGGCGATTAGCAAACTCCATGAATCTGACCTTGCACAAATTCGCGGCAAAAAAATAGGGTTTATTTTCCAGCGGTTTAATCTTATAGAAACGCTTACCGCCATTGAAAATGTGATGCTTCCTATGACGTTTCAGGGAATTCCTGAGTATCAGCGGCGGGAACGCGCCCAGAAACTCCTTAATCAGTTTGGCCTTGGTGACCGCATGCACCACAAGCCAAACCAGCTTTCCGGCGGCCAGCAACAGCGCGTGGCGATTGCACGCAGCCTTGCCACTGATCCGCCCGTTATTCTTGCTGATGAGCCAACCGGAAATCTCGACAGCACTATGGGCAAAGAAGTGATGAAGCACCTTCTCGAACTCAACAAAAAACACGGGAAGACTATTGTTCTCGTTACGCATGATGACGCACTTGCCCATCGGGCACAGCGCATTGCATTCTTAAAAGATGGTGTTATTGTCAAAACAAAAACAGTGAGGGGATACGCATGAAACAATGCATGAAAGAATTGAAAAAACTAAATGTCACCACATGGCTCGTACTCGGGTTTGCTCTGTTGATTTTCCTGCCAGCGGTGCTGGCATTGCAGGGGCCGCGGCTCGACGTGTCAGTTCTCCGGTATGAGCCAACACCAACGGAACAAGGCGGCACCGTCGATGTGTGGCTGCAAATCAAGAATAGAGGAACTGAAGCAAACCACCTTTCCCTCAAGTTTGAAAAAGAATATCCGTTCAGCTTGGCAGAAGGCCAGTCCGAGAACATCGATGTCGGGTATCTCACGGCAACTGAAGAGAAAGTTGTAAAATTCACGCTAACGGTTGCGCCGGACGCGCCAAATGGCGAACACGCCGCGAAATTTTGGTACCGGTTTAACACGGACAAAACAGATACAGGCACTGCCAGTTCATGGATCTTACTTGAGGCACCACTTCTTCTGCAAACTCAAAATGTTGGGCTGGTAATTGATTCGTACCATGTAAACCCAACACCATTATTGCCCGGACAAATTGCAACCATCCAGATGGCGTTGAGAAACGCCGGCACTATGCCTGCAAAAAATGTGGATGTCATACTTGATCTCGATGAAAAAACATTCACAACGGTCACGAGCGGAACCAAGAAGCGCATTAGTTATATTGATGCCGGAAAAAGCGAAAATGTCAGCTTTGACATAGCCGCAGCAACCAACACCGAAATAAATCTGTACACGATTCCCATCAATTTTGTGTATCAGGACGCGCGAAACAGCAGGTACAATGACTCAGCGAAAATTAGTGTCATGGTGAATGCACAGCCCGATGTCAGTGTGGTGGTTGATTCAACAAAAGCGCAAAAAACAACAGGCCCGGCAACTGTTTCGCTGAAAATTGTCAACAAAGGAATTGCCAATCTGAAATATGTTACTCTTCGGCTCATGCCAAACAAAGACTATGAGCTCTTGAGCCCCAGCAATGAAGCGTATGTCGGCAACATTGACAGTGATGATTTTCAAACCGTTGATTTCATGCTCAATGTGAAAGCAAAAAATCCGGTGCTCAATGTCAGCCTTGATTTCCGTGACCCATATAATAAACGATTTGAGCAGAAGTACACGATTCCATTTCGGCTGCTCACTGACCAGGAGCTCGGCACGGGAGGCAACGGCTTTGCTGTGGTGCTGGTGATTCTTGCCGCAGGCATTGGTGCAACGTGGTGGTACTTCACCAAGAAACGGCGGAAACACTGAATCCCCATGATTAGCGACTATGCGCTCATTGCCGTTAGAAATCTCCAGAAAAGATTTCTTCGGACGATGCTGACTTTGTTGGGAATTTTTATCGGCATTGCAACGGTCGTTGCCCTTGTTTCCCTTGGGCAGGGCATGCAAAAAGCGATAAACGCACAGTTTGCAAGTGTCGGCACGGACAAGGTTATTCTGCAGGGCGCAAGCCCAGGATTTGGGCCGCCGGGGCAGAACGCTGCAGGAATTGTTGACACGCACGACCTTGATTTGGTGCGGCGAATACCAGGAGTGATGAGAGCTGCCGGAAGGCTGCTGCGTTCAGCGCACGTCGAGTCCGGAAAAGATGCGGATGTTATTTTTGTTGCCAGCCTTCCCACAACAGCGGACGACCGCGCGCTGGTTGTTGAAGCAAACAATGTCCGGGTAATACAGGGGCGCATGCTGAAGCCTGATGATGCACGGCGTGCGCTCGCGGGAAATAATTTGTGGACAAAGGAACACTTCTCTAAAAAAATCGGTGTTGGAAGCACCCTCATTATTAACAAGGCGCGGTTTGAGGTTGTCGGCTTGCTCGATAAAATAGGAGCGGGCCGCGACACCGCACTGATGATAAATGAAGATGACGCGCGGGATATTTTTAATGAGCCAACAGAGTACAGCGCCATTGTTGCACAGCTTGCACCCGGAGAAAAGCCCGCGCTTGTTGCAGAGCGGATGTTGAGAGCAATTCGGCACGACCGCCACCAGAAAGAGGGATTTGAGGATGTTACGGTTTCAACAAGCGAGGACCTTATCAAAAGCGTCAACACTATTCTCGGTGTGGTGCAGGTGGTGTTTATTGGCATTGCACTCATCAGCCTGCTTGTCGGCGGCATTGGCATTATGAACACGATGTATACCGCGGTGCTTGAGCGCAAGCGCGAAATTGGCATCATGAAAGCCATTGGCGCGCGCAATGGTGACGTGCTCACTATTTTTTTGTTTGAGAGTGGATTGCTGGGCATGGTCGGCGGTGCTGTGGGCATTGGTATGGGCATAGGGTTAAGCATGCTCGTCGAGATTGGAGCGCGTGGATTTGTCGGCAGTATCCTTAAAGCGTCATTCCCGTGGTACCTGATTGTTGGTGCGCTTGCCTTTTCATTTTTGACTGGCGTAATCGCCGGTATATTTCCTGCGCGGCAGGCAAGCAAGATGCCACCGGTGGAGGCGATGCGAAGTGATTGAGCTGCTGAAACTCGGATTGGGCAATCTGATCAAGCGAAAAAAAAGAACCGCGTTAACACTGGTCGGGCTCTTTATCGGCATTGCGGCAGTGGTTGCGCTGATTTCACTTGGCCAAGGATTGCAGCAAACAATTAATGCCCAGTTTGAGAAGGTTGGCGCAGACAAAATTTTTGTCCAGGCAAAAGACATTGGAAATTTCGGTGGAATCGAATCACCGGGAAAGCTTACTGAACGCGAACAGAAAATGATACAGAAGGTGCATGGTGTTGCACAAACCGCGGGCGAGATTTTTGTCGCGGCAAATGTGCAGTACAACAAGCTTCAGCGGACATTGTATGTGATAAGCGTTCCTGAAAAGCAAAAGGAAGCGCAGTTGGTTATTAAAACAAATATCTGGGAGGTGAGCGAAGGCCGGATGCTCACGCACACGGACAAGGGCAAAGCAGTGATTGGCTACAATTTAGGAAACAAAAAACTGTTTGGCAGGAACATTGCAAAGGGAGACAAGATTAGTGTCAATGGAGTCATGGTTAGTGTTGTTGGTGTGATTGCGCGAACCGGCGACCCCGGCACTGACAGCAGTGTCATTCTTCCTGAAGCAGACGCGCGTGCGGCAGTAAAAAACCCAGACACCTATTCGATGATACTTGCTCAAAGCATACAATCTGAAAACCCTGATACCGTCGCAAAGAATATTGAAAAAGCGCTTCGCCGTGACCGGCACCAAAAAGAGGGAAAAGAGGATTTCATGGTACAGACGAGTACGGAACTTATCAAATCATTCAATGTGGTGCTAAATGTGGTGCAGGCGGTTTTTGTTGGCATTGCACTTATCAGCCTGCTAGTGGGTGGTATTGGCATCATGAACACCATGTTCACGTCAGTGCTTGACCGAACTCGAGAAATTGGCGTCATGAAAGCCATCGGCGCGCGCAATAAAGACATTCTTGGCATCTTTCTGTTTGAAAGCGGTGTGCTTGGCGGAGTCGGCGGGCTTGTGGGGATTATTGTGGGCGCAGGCATCAGCAAAGGTGTTGAGTTTGGCGCAAACACGGCGTTTGGCCCGGGCACGATAAGCACCGTATTTCCGTGGTACCTTATAGTGGGGGTACTTCTGTTTTCAGTGGTCGTTGGGATTATCAGCGGAATTTTTCCTGCGCACCGCGCATCAAAACTGCAGCCAGTCGATGCATTGCGTGAAGAGTAAAAAAGAGAAAAGGAAAATAAAAAGAGAATCGTAGTCGGGTTACCGTGTTTATTTAGTTTTGTTTATTTCTTCCGTACCGGCCGGAGCGCGGGGCTGCCACACGATCGGCATTTTATTTTGCCGGCGAGAATCTTGCGCATGGAGCTGCGCCGCTTTGCCTTGCAGTTTCTGCATACAAAGATGTTGCGCTGAATCCGTGCTGCTGCTTCAGGAAATTTGACCATAAAAATCACGTGGTAGTTTGGTTGTTATGTGTTTATTTAACTTGGTTTATTTGACTTGTTTCATCACTTTGCTGTCGAGGATGATCCAGTACAGTATTTGACATCCTTCGACGCACGTCTGCTTGAACTCATCAGGAATGTCAATGTCGAATGTTTCGTAGGTCTCAACGTCCATGACGTTTGCCTTGTTGTCCTTGATGGAAAGAACCTGTGCGGTCTTTTTTTCCACCATGGGCACGTCAACGCTGTCGTGGCCGGGCATGACCACCACGCGTTTCTTGTCATCCAACAGGCCGACACCGGTTAGCCGGACCTTGGCATGGCCGTGCTTGCCAGGCCGTGAGGTCTGGGTATCAGTAACTTTGCACGCAACACCGTCAATAATGACATAGTTGCCTTTCTGCAATGTTGCAACGCTGACTGGTTTTGTATCGCCCATCTAAACACCAAGGTGGTTGGGTTATGAAGTGGTATTTAAATATTTCTAAAACAGTTAAAAAGGGGAGAAAGAAGAGAACTTTAAAAAGAAGAAAAGAAGCAAAAAAGAAAAGAATAGAGAAAAGAGAGGGATTACGGCACTGATATGTAGGTATTGGGGCTATAGTGCGACGTATCAGTCTGTGGAGCGGTTCGCCCAACGGTGTTTGCGGTCAATACGACCTTGCCGTTCATGATTTTCTTTCCCGTCACGGTATAGAGGGACTTTTTGATGATAACCCGATCGCCCGGCTGAACATCCTTTGCTTTGACGCGTTTCATAGTATCACACCCTTTGAGGTTTGTATCTTTTTCTTTTGAATCAATGCGGGAATTGGCTATTTAAAGTTTGTTGTTCACTACCAGTTCACCACCATTTTTTTATCAATCCGGCAAACGATGGCCGTAACCGTGAAACACCATGCGGAGAGGCCATGCGATTCGCTCGCTTCGCTTTCCGCAGCGCGAGCCGCAAACGGGCGTCAACTGCGTCGAAGTGTTCAAATGTGCGCTCGGCTTTCTTGAATGTCGCATCATGATAACACACTCTTCCTGCGCCGCCGCGGTATTTGTAGTATTTGTGCAGCATCTCATGGTACATTACCGTATCCAACAACGCAGGATCATGCGCAAGGGATTTGAACACACTGCTAATGACAATGGCGTCTGTTTTGAAATTGTACGAGCCGAGCTTGGTGGTTGAATACCTTCCCCACATCATATTGGGCTTTTCAACCATTCCAAGAAAATAGCGCTGGTTCAGCCGGCTGAATGAGTCATCGAGCACTGGATCATTTTCTGTTTTTGGGATAGTGATGTGAATGTTGCGCACAAAATTATGGTACAGGTCGAGATAGAGCGTGTTCATCTCTGATTTATTTTTCTTTTTGTGCTTCCACAAGCGCAGGTATAAATCCTGCAGCAGGCCCATTTTTATTTCAGGGCCGACACTGCGCCATTTTTTTGAGAGTTTCGCCTGCAGCATGTTTCCCCGAAGCAGAATCTGGGCATTGTACGGAGACAAATGGCCAGAGTATGTGACTACGGAATCGTACAAGAAATGCTCGTCAAAAAGGTGGGTGTACGCATCTTTCATAAGGTTGACATCGATGGTGCTCACCCTAAAAGTTTGCCTCATACCGGAGTATGGCGGCAACTTTTCCCAGATCGCGCAGCTGCACGCCCTCGCGCGTTTCAGTGGAAATAATTTTGATGGTGCTCCCGACTGCGCGCGCTTTTTCCTCAAATTCTTCAATCACGCTGTCTTCGAGCGATGAGGACAAGAGAAGGGTCTCAACCATGCTCAACTCAAGGTATTTCATCGTATCATCCTTGCCGTACGCCACCATGCCCTGCTTGGTGGAGAGCAGGGTAAAAAATTTGAGCATGATTGCTTTTTCGTCAGCAATCTCTGCTTTCGCCAGCACATCCTGGCTTTTGTCAACCAATTCCTGCAGGCCAAATTCTTCAGTGTAGCTCAAGTCTTTGATGGCGATGATTTTTTGCTTGAGCTGGTCAGTAACGTAATCTCCGTCGTAAAATTCGTTTTTAGTATGGCCGGGCCCTCCGAGCAAAATTCCCTTGAGGTCTTTCATCATCAGAAATTGTTCTTTGATATAATCGCCCACTTTTTTGAAATGGTCTTTGGCTGCGCCTTCGCGCAGGCGGGAGAAACGCATGGCACTCTGGCCTCCTGCTTTGAATTTTCCCGGCACTTCAGAATGGGTTTTGAGAAGAGGAATGATTGTTTTTCCTTTCAACAACGCGATGTGCGCATCACGAAGGTCGAGCACGACAAGGCCATAGATTTCTTTTGACTCGCACATCTCCCGCAGTGGCTCAAGCACAAAATCTTTGTCACAGCGATACACACGCAGGTTCAGGTCAACGGGCGGCTCAATGCTCCACACACGCACATCGCTCTTGCCCTCTACTGATGCAATGTTGCCGGAAAATGCAGCAAGCCCGTTGGGGGGAGTTCTTCCGACAATACGCAAGTGCTGAATCATGCGCTCCAACGCGTCAGTGACATTTTTTCGCGTGGCCGCAGACTTGATGTTGGACGCGGTTCCTTGTTCCTGCGCAAGATGCTGCATGATTTTGATGAGATCGTAATCCTTGGGAACGTACACGGAGACAAATTCAGTATGCCTGCCTTTATACTGTTCAAGCTCCTTGATGAATCTTTTCAGCTTAAATCGCGCGGTTTCGTCCATGATACCTGTGCAGAAGGGCGCATTTAAAAAGATTTACCTGAAGTGGGGGCATCTGTTTTATACACTGCTATTTCTACGCATACGAGAGCCAGCACGAATGGACAAACAAAAACCCGCACGAACGAACAAGACTTCGGAAAATTGACACGCGCACCGTGCGATTTTTCCGCTGGGCAAAAACGTCGGCGCCGACGTTTTTGCTTTGAGAAGACCTATGAATATACAGCATCTTCACTCAAAAACCCGCGCAGCGGGTTTTTGCTCTTGTCGCGCTGTGCCGTTCGTCCGTATTGGTTGACCCATAAAATACCTTTTAAATCGTCGAAAAAAAGAGTAAATCTTATAAACCATCTTTATTCAACAGGTTGTATGACCACGATGCACGACCTTATCGACCGGATGAAGAAAAAGGCACAGGAAAAAAAGCGCACCATCATCGTGGCCGAAGGGTGGGATGAGCGCTGCCTGAAAGCAAGCGCGTCCATTCTCGCGAAGGGGTATGCCAACCTTATTCTTCTTGGAGACGAGAAAAAAATAAAAGACGAGGCAAAGAAGTGCAAGGCAGACATCACCAAGGCAACTCTTGTTAATCCAAAAACATACAAAGACACACCAAAACTGGCGAAAGAATTATACGAACTACGCAAGGCAAAAGGCCTGACTGAAGACGAGGCAAAAAAACTGATTTTGGATGTCAATTATTTCGGCTGCATGCTCCTGCACACCGGAAAAGCGGATGGACTTGCCGGAAGCGCAATATGCTCAACCGCGGAATTAATGCGGCCGGTGCTCCAGATTATCAAAACAAAAAAAGACGCAGCACTGGTGTCTGAAGTGGTACTGGTCGAAGATGAAAAAAACAAGCGCGTGCTCTTTATGACCGACTGCAGCCTGAATCCGGAGCCGGATGAAGAACAGCTCGCCCAGATTGCAGTCAATGGCGGCGACTGCGCAGCCCACTTTGGCTTTGAGCCGCGTGTCGCATTTCTTTCCTATTCAACCAAAGGCAGCGGCGGCACTTCCCTGATTATTGAAAAAACACTGAAAGCAGTCGAGCTCGCGCGCAAAAAGAAAAAAGAATATGTTTTTGACGGCGAATTTCAAGGCGATGCGGCAATAAATCCGTACGCCGCCGGCAGAAAATGCCCCAATGCACTCATCAAAGGAGACGCCAATGTACTCGTCTTTCCCAATTTGACTGCGGCAAACATTGTCTGCCATCTGCTGGGACAATTATCCAACGCTACCATCGGTATGGCAATGCTAGTGGGATGCCGCAAACCAGTTGCCATTTTGGGGCGAAGCGCGCCACTCGCCACTGTTGAAAACCTTATCATCAGCTGCGCAATGAAAGCAAACACTGAGTGAAAAAATGATACCCGGAATCAATCCCAATGCTGAGCTCTTTCGCTGGGGGCCGATTGACGGAAAGCCAGTCTACCCGGATGCATGGTACGAGCCAATGGCCGCTTTTGGAAAACGATATGTCCGATGGCCGACTTTTTTTATGGATATTACCAAAGAAAAAATGCTGTTTATTTGTGAACTCCAGCCATTACGGGATATTGGTGAGGAAAATTTTAAGCGGTTTATTCTGGTTGATAGTGAATTCAAGAAAAATTATGCGGAATGGAAACGACTGCTCAAGGAATTGCTGGCCATAGGAAAAAACATCAAAAAACTTGATGTACTCGACAAGAAAAAACTTATCGAACTGTTTGAGCATTTTAGAACGACCTACACACGCCTCTGGACAGTTGGCCTGCTGCCAGAACTGGTAAACTGGGGCGGCGAGCAAATGCTCAAGCGCGAATTGCATAGAGTAATAAAAAATGAAGGAGAATTTCTGCATGCCTTTGAACGGTTTTCAGCGCCGGAAGATTACTCGTTTTATCAGGAAGAGGAAATTGATGTGCTCAAGATAAAAAAATACGAAAATAAAAAACAAAAATTTGAACAAGCGCTCGAAAAGCACCAGCAAAAATGGTTTTGGATGCTCAACAGCTATCACCACACACAGATACTGCCGGTTTCCCATTTCAAAAAGCACCTTGAGGAACTTTCTGCAAAAGAGGCGGCTGAAAAACTGCAAAAAATACTGAACCTGCCGAAAAGTGTGAAGCAGGAGAAAAAAGGTCTCATCAAAAAATACAAACTCTCAAAAAATGCTGAAAAAATAATACACCGACTTTCGTTCTGTATCTGGTGGCAGGACACCCGCAAGAGATATATTTTCATGGTCAACCATTGGATGGACGTATTTCTTGCAGAAGCGCAGCGGCGATGTTCAGTTGATTTTAATGAGTTGCAGTATTACATGATTCGGGAAGTAGCTGCATTGTTCAAAACAGGGACACGCATTTCTGGAACAGATAGTAGCCGGCGAATGCAAGAGTATTTGATGATATATGATACTGCGGCCAATAACTCACGGCTTGTCACAGATACCGCTGCGGCAAATCTAGTAAAGGACTATGTCGTTAAAAAAGTTGATCCGGCGACAAGAGAGCTGCGCGGCATTGTCGTGAGCAAAGGAAACGGAAACGTGGTTGGAACCGCCAAAATTGTGCTATCTGCAAGTGAAATCAGCAAAATAAAACAAGGCGACATTCTGGTCGCGCCCATGACCGCTCCGGATTACGTTGTCGGCATGAAAAAAGCAGTTGCGATTGTGACGGATGAAGGTGGCATGACAAGCCACGCGGCGATTGTGTCGAGAGAGCTGGGCGTGCCGTGTATTGTGGGGACGAAGGTGGCGACGAAGCTGCTGAAAGATGGAGATAGGATAGAAGTGGATACGAGTAAGGGGGTTGTGAGGAAGATATGACAATTTCACAAAACCAGCGCATCAGGGAAGCAGTGAAAGAGTTGATTAGTTCTGACAAGAAAAAAACAACGCTCTTTGTTGAGAATGAACATGTCCGCGGCGTTTCTCTTCCGAAATTCTGGTACAACAAACTGGTTTTCACGCTTCAAAAAAAGCTGGTGCCGTGCCATTTCAAGAACTGGCTTTTGCGCACAACAGGGATGAACGTCGGCCATGACGTGTGTATTCCGCACGACATTTCATTTGATGCCTGTTTTCCGCAATTAATCACCATCGGTGATGGCGCATTGGTCGGCGGCGGCTCGACGCTGATTGGGCATCGTTTTGAAAAGAGCGGCAAAGGATGCAAACTCACCATCGGCAAAGTTGAAATCAAGGAACGCGCCATGAGCGGTGGCATGTGCACACTCTTGCCCGGCGCAGTGATTAACAAAAATTCTATTCTCGGAATGAATACACCGACCTTTGACATCGAAACTGGTGAGGGAGAATTATGGGAAGGAATCCCCGCGAAAATGACGCACAAATTCTCTCCCGAAGAGATTGAAAAATATTTCAAGCCGGCAACAAAAGATCCGGTAGAACAAAAAAAATATTACAAAGAATTCCGCGAGAAAGTTGATGCCTTTCTGAAAGACTCCACGCAGAATTATTTGAAGATTTACTACAACGGTAACCGCCTTGGCGCCGGCAATGACTGGTTTCGGGCGCGCAATATCATCAGACTTTTCTTCAACGGCGGAGTGGTTGAGTTTACCCGCTTGCTGCCCTCATGCTGGCTCAAAATAGCGCTGCTGCGCATGATTGGCACAACGATTGGCAAGAATTGCACCATCGACAAGGGTGTGGTGATTGACCACATCTTCCCGGAAACCATCACGCTCCAAGACAATGTAGTGCTTGAGCATGATGTCTATCTTGACGGCCACGAATACACGATTACCCAGACGGTGTTCGGCAGAACGCTCATCAAAAATGGCGCACGCATTGGTGCTGGAACATTGGTGAGAATCGGCACGACCATTGGCGAGAACAGCGTTGTTGAGCCAAAGAGCCTTGCCCAGCGTGTCATCCCTGATAATGAGGTCTGGGGTGGTGTACCGGCGAAATTCATACGCAAGATAGACAAAAAATAAAAAGCAGCTCGTGTTAGTGCTCTAAAAAACAGTAAAAGAGGATCAGTATGGTCTTGTTTAGTGGGATTGTTGTTTTTATCGGCGTACTAATCTCAATTCTTCTTCAGAAAAAAAACGAACATGGCCATGCAGCAAGCCACGCCGGCCACGGCCATGATGAATCAGGGCTTGAACTGAAAGTGCACGATCCATTCAACGTCGAGCCGCCGGTACGCGACAAAGAAAAAAGAGAAGCACTTTACCCCGGCAAAAAAAGCGCGCAGGCACAGTATGAGAGCGACCCGACGAAATATGCAGTCAAGGGTATGGAACATGAGCTTGAAGGCGCGCGCCAGCGCATGCCCGGTCCGCGCAAGCTGGCAGATAAAGTGCGCCTGATGTTTGAAAATGTCAGAAACATTGCAGTGAACGCGGTTGACAACACTGTTGGTGTGCCGATTGCACACTATCAAAACTGGAAAACAGCAAAGTATCTCAAAGCGCACCCCGACACAAAAAATCCTGTTCTCTATCTTATGCATGGGCTTGCGCAAACAATTGGCAGCCAGTGGCGGCTGGCGAGCCAGGCACGCGAACTGGGGATACAGCCGTATCATCTAAAAGGCAAGCATGCGCTTGGCGATACCGGCGCTGCGGAAGATGCGTTCCACCAGATTGAGCATTTACACCACCAAACGCACCTGCACAATCCATCAAAGAGAAAAGATTATTACAGCGGCCACAGCTCAGGCGGAAACGTTGGTATTGAAATGGCGGCAAATGAAAAAATAAAAAAATATGGCATCCATCAAGTGCAAGCACGCGCGCCGACGCCGCATGGCTTCAAAAGAATGAGCACGATTGAACAAAAAGCAGCAGGCATGATTCTTGACATTGAAGGAGAAAATCTCGGCACCAGCAAGGCAGCGCGCGAAGGAGCGCTGCGAAAATACGAACGACAACCACATGTACCGGTGTATATTGTTTCTGGCAGGGAAGATGCGCTCGTACCGCCGAATGAAACGGTGTACAAGCACGCCAAAGGGTACCATGTACTCCAGCACAAAGATGCTACCCACTTTGGCACCAGCGGGGTAAATAGAGAAGTAAACAAAAAAACGCTGGATTTGATTGTTGACCCGAAACTCTATCGACCGGTTGACTGGTACGCGAAAAAGCCGGAATCAGCCAAAAATAAAGTTGATTTGTTCGGACGCGACTCCGCTGCAAAGCCGGAAATGGAACGATGGAACAAAGAACGCGCGAAATATCACGGGCATGAGTATCATGCGCCGGGCAAGCACTACCATGGCGCGCCGAAACAGGGGCATGGAGCAGAGCAGAAACATGCGGCGCACGGGCATCATTGAGTTCTAAAAAGGAAAGGTTTAAATATGTGTAAACAAATAATACACATATATGGCAAACATGACTCTTTCAGTTCCTGAAGAACTCCACAGAGAAATGAACGTGCATTCTGACATTAGATGGAGCGATGTTGCGCGCCAGGCATTCGAAAAAAAGATTAAGGAACTCCACTGGATGGATAAGGTTCTCGAAAAGAGCACGCTGACCGAAGAAGATGCAGAAAAAATTGGCCATAAGATAAAACACGAAATCGCAAAGAGATTCAGGCAATGAAACTGGTTGTGAATACTAATCGGATTATCGCAGCGTTAATAAAAGATTCGATTTCCCGGCAGATTCTTTTTCATATTGATGCAGAACTTCTTACGCTTTCATTTTCACAGGGAGAAATCACCAAGTACAAAGAATATGTGCTCAAAAAAGCAGGAATCAACGATGCTGCGTTTGATATGATTTTAGAAAAGATTAAAGAACGGCTGATTTTTGTTGATGATACGCTTATTCGTTCAAAAATGCCGGAAGCAGAAAAAATTATGGATACGATTGACACAAATGACACACCATTTATTGCAGCAGCATTAGCAACAAAGTCAGACATCTGGTCAGATGATAAGCACTTTCAGCAACAAAAAAGCATACGGATATGGCAAACAAAAGATTTAATAAAGTTTATATAATCTTGGTTTATCCCACAGAGGTATGAATAAGCTCCTTGCCGAATTTGCGAACACGGACTGGCATTACTGGCACATCAGGCGACGGCCGCCGCTGTTGATTTATTTTTTTTATTACGGCTCTGCAACGCAGACGGCAAAAGAATTTCCGTATCCGGTGCTCACGAATGGGCAGTGCTGTAGCCATGTTGTTACTCAAAAAGATGAGCTCACCACACTGGGAAAGAAGGCAGGGGAACAATTCAAAAAAGAGCCGACCTTTGTCCTTCAGTTTATGGAACGGATGCGGGAACAAAATAAAAAGCACCAGCAAAAATGGCGAAAACTGCTGAAGATTGACTTTTCAAAGTATGCCAATGAAGAACTGCGGAGAACATATCAAAACTATATCAGCGACTTGTTTGCCCATGTACCAACCACATATTTTCCCCTCTGTATGGAATCGATACTCACCGAGGAATGTAAGAAACGCTTGCCTCACGAAGCGTATGATGTGGTGATGACGCCGGTTCAAGAAAGCGAAGTGATTGAAGAGCGAAAATCACTGCTGAAGATGGCGATACAAAAGAAACAGAAAAAAGACATAACGAACGGCCTTAAAGAGCACGTTGAACGATTTTCATTTTTGAAACGAAAAGATATGTTCATGGAATTTTATGATGATGCGGACTATCTTGAAAAAATAAAACACTGCACCGAGCCTGAAAAAGAATTGGCAACGCTGGAGGCCGAAACTGAACGAAAACAAAAAGCATTTCAGAAAATACTCGAAACAGCTGACGATTTTTCAAAACTTCTGTTCAAAACAGCCAACGAAGCAGTTTTCTTCCGGAGCTGGCGCACCGAACGGTACAGCCAGTCAACGTACTACATTGTTCCGTTGTTCACCGAAATCGCGAAACGGCTGAAATTCGAAATATATCAAGACGTTGTGTGGCTCATGCCGCCGGAAGTAACGGCGCTGTTGCATGAAAATAAACCAGTGGACAAAGAATTAATCAACCAGCGCAAAGAGGCATTCACTTACCTCACGTTTGGCCCCGATCAGATACTTGTTTTGCAAGGCAAAGAAGCGCTGGAATCACTGAAGCACCTCAAACTCCCTGACGTAAACACTACTGAAATCAAGGGCATGCCAGCATATCGAGGAAAAGTCACCGGCAAAGTAACGCTCATCATGAACAAAAACGAATGGCCGCGCATGGAAAAAGCAGAGGTACTTGTGATTCATACCACAACGCCGGACATGGTTCCGTATCTGAAAAATGTCAAGGCGATTGTGACGGAAGAGGGTGGCATATTGAGCCATGCGAGCGTGATTAGCAGAGAGCTGAAGATACCGTGTGTGATTGGGACACGGACAGCAACAAAAGTTTTAAAAGAAGGGGATATAGTGGAAGTGGATGCAACCAACGGCACCGTCAAGAGGCTGAAACATGATTAACTGGCATTTTCATATCAGAAGAGAGGCGCCGTTGTTCCCTGCATTCGGCGTAACAGAAAGTTTCGCGCATACTGACCACGCACTTAAAATGCCGTTTACTTTTAAAAATATCCGCTTTGTGAAATATCAATGGTTTTCAAAAATCGGCGAAGAAAAAAAACTTGAAAACCTTCTCAAAGAAAAATTATTGAAAAAACCGGCTTATTTTCATGACTATGTACAACGACAGAAAAAAGCAGGAGAATCATTGAAAAAATATGTACGAACAATCTCATCAGCACACCACTCAGAAACAGAAATGAAAGCAGAATTGCATCGCTACCTCAAAAAGATGCATGCGTTTTATTGTTTTTGGTGGCTGGCCGTGCCTGCAGGAAGAATTGTTGAAGAGGAAGTTACAAAGATGTTAGCAAAGCATTGGTGCGAAGGGTATTTTGGAAATCTCATACGCTCCTCTGAAACGCTCGAATTGTCAAAAGAACAACATGCACTGTTGACGATCGGAAAAAAGATTAAAGGAACACCTTTGAGCGAATTGCAAAAGAAAGATACAAACCGATTAGAACAACACGCAAAGAAGTATGGATGGCTTGCAACAACGTATCATCTAGGAAAACCTCAAACAGTCGAGGGGCTCTATGAAAAAATACAAGCAAGTAATCCAGAAACAGAGTTGAAAGCGCTTGGAGAAAAAGAAAAGAAATACAAAGACATGATGAAACATCTTGCTCAAAAAGTGGCGCCAAAAGAACGTCAACTCATCAAGATCATGCAGGATATTATTTTTTCAAGAAATTATCAAAAAGAGACGGTCAATGAATGTCAGCATCGAAGTGAGCCATTTCTCAAACGAGTCGCCGATCTCGTTGGCATGCCATGGTGGGACTTTTTACATCTGACGCCCAAGGAAGCAGAACAAACTTTGGCAACCCGAAAAATCCCGTCACAAAAGATACTTGATCAGAGAAAAAGAGGATATGCGGTCATCATCGAAAATGGCACCTGTTTTGTTGGAGATGACGTTGAAAAATACGCGGTTTTTGATAATGAACGTGACGATATTCAGACAGTATCAGGAATAATCAAAGGCCAACCGGGATGCAGGGGGAAAGTCGTTGGAACCGTGAGAGTAATCATGAAAAAAGAAGAGTTGGATCGTTTTAAAGCCGGTGAAATACTCGTAACGAGCATGACGTCTATAGATTTTGTTCCGGTTATGAAAAAAGCAAAGGCAATTGTTACCAACGAAGGAGGTATTACCTGCCATGCTGCAATTATCAGCAGGGAGCTCAATGTTCCCTGTGTCATTGGAACCAACATTGCAACAAAAGTTTTAAAAACAGGAGACGTCGTTGAGGTTGACGCCACTAACGGCACCGTGAGAAAACTATGAAAACCACACACGAACTCAAGGAGTACATCAAAAAGAACGTTTGGTACAAACAGGCAGGAAATATCAAAGCACGCTACATCTTCATTCCCTGCAGAGCTGCAGCAAATCATATGAATACAAAAATATCAATATGGTTTGTTAAAGACGGCAAACATCTTGAGTGGCTATGCCCAAGACAAGACTTTACAAACAAGGCACTGGCGACGATTGAAAGCCAGAAAAAAGACCCGGCATTCATAGACAAGGAAATGAAAAAAGCAGAGGAAAAGAGCGCGCTGCTCACTGCGTTTTATGAAGAGTACCGCAAAAAAGATAGTTCACATCTCAACTTGAAAGAGGCATTGAGCGCCGTGAAAAAACTGGAACAGCTCAACTATGACTACTGGCTGCACGCGTACCTGTGTGACACTTTTGATCCGGAAGGAGACGAATTGCTGAAAAAAGAAATACGCCAGCACAATGTAAAACTTGATGAAGATACAGTTTCAGTATTTATGCGCTCAAACTGGCTCAATTTCATGCAGGAGGAAAAGCAGGCATTTTTGAAGATAGCACAAAAAGTACAGCAAAAAAAGATATCACTCACCAAAGCAGAACCTCTTCTTGAACGCCATGCAGAAACGTATTTTTATGTGGACAATAGCTGGGAGCTCACCAAAGTACTCACGGAAAAAGAGTTTATGGCGCGGCTCAACGAAATCCTCAAACAGGATGAAAAAGAAATTGAGACCGAGATTCGGTATCTGGAAACCGACTGGGGGAAAAAACAGGAAGAATTAATAAAAAAATATGGTATTCCTAAAAGTCTGGTTACGGTGCTGTACTTGTTTAGAAACTTGTTCATGCTGCGCGACAAGCGAAAAAAGCACAGCCTCATCAATAATCATTTTTATGATATGTTCTTTTCACGAATTGCAGAGATTCTGGGAATTCCACTTGGCGAAGTTGTCACCATTCTCGCTGAAGATATAAACAAAAAAACAACCGCAGGCGATATCCGCAAAAAAATACGCGAGAGAAAGGAATTTTTCCTTGAAGAATATACCTCCAAAAAAACAACGTGGTACGCGGGAAAAGAAGCTGAAGGTATTGTTGAGGAACTTCAAAAAACATTTGCCAACCATGGTGAAATTAAAGGGACAACGGCGTGTCCGGGAAAAGCGCAGGGGATTGTCCGCATCATCAAGGGCGAAGCGCATTTCTCAAAATTTAACGAGCATGAAATTTTGGTAGCGCCGATGACGCGGCCCGAGTATGTTCCACTGATGAAAAAGGCAGCAGCGATTGTAACTGACGAAGGTGGTGTAACGTGCCACGCTGCGTTGATAAGCAGAGAACTTAAAGTGCCATGTATCGTCGGGACACAGATTGCAACACGCAGATTACATGATGGGGAACTGGTTGAAGTGGATGCGGATAAGGGAATTGTGCGAGTGATTAGGTGAAAATCCCATCCCCTGCGTTTTCTCTTTTTCCCATAGAATAGAGCACTCCCAAACCGCAAAGTTTAAAAAGAGTTCGATGTTTCTCTGATTAACCTTTTAAAAGGGGCTATGGTGTAGCTTGGCTATCATGGGAGGTTTGGGACCTCCAGACCCCGGTTCGAATCGGGCTGTGGATTCCCACAACCTGAGAAAGTCCGGGTAGCCCCATTTTTTGAGGAGGAACTGAATACCAATGGCACTTCCAAAAGAACTCTCAACGATAAAACGGTTCGGCCCGCGATACGGACGAACAACGCGGCACAAAATTGGGCTTATTGAACATGCCCAGCGCCAAAAGCACAAGTGCCCGTACTGCATGCAACTCCGTGTACAGCGGCTTGCAGCAGGAATCTGGCAGTGCAGAAAATGCAATGCGCAATTTACCGGCAAAGCATACCTGCCGGCGAAAAAGAAGATGACGGCACAAGAGCTTATTGCTCAGATTGCAACGCAGGAGCCAGCAGAAACGCACGCACCTGCTGTTGAACAAGAGGCAGAAGCGATAGAAGCCCGTGAAGAGCAGACCGTTTCTCAAGAACAATAAAACGACAAATCATGTGAAACTATGGAATACAAATGTTTTTCCTGCAACCACAAAGTGGGTGATGAGTACCTGCGAAAAAAAATTCGCTGCCCCTACTGCGGAAGCAAGATACTTTTCAAGCCGCGACAAGTTGCAACAAAAGTAAAAGCTGTTTAAGATGATAACAGCAGATATTGTTGTTGATGAACCGGCAGCCGATGCACTGTATCAGGCGGCACTGCCTGAACTGATGACCACGGAACGCGCGGCGATAACGGCGCGCGCTGAAAAAAATCGAGTGATTTTTACGATTAAGTCACAGGACGCAACGGCCTTCCGCGCCGGCATGAATACGCTCATCCAAATCCTTACTGTTTTTGAAAAAATGAAAAAAATAAAGTGACTTATGGCTGAACTCTCCAAAGAAACCGAACAAAAAATTGAGCAGCTGCAGATGCTTGAGCAGAATCTGCGCACGTTTACCGTCCAGCGCCAGCAATTTCAGGCACAGCTTATGGAGATTGATTCTGCGTTGAGTGAAATTGAGGGAACCAAAGAAGTGTTCAAAATTATCGGCGGTGTTATGGTTGCTGCGCAAAAAGATGAGGTCAAAAAGGACCTTGCGAAAAAAAAAGAAGTGCTTGAGCTGCGCATCAAAACTATTGAAAAGCAGGAAGAAAAAATAAAGGAAAAAGCCAGCAGCACGCAGAAGGAAGTATTGAAGGAGATGGGTAAGGATGACGAACGCTGATGATCTGGGGCAAATTCTTGACGCCATTGCTGAGCTGCAGGATGACACCACGGTGCCAAAAAATATAAAGACAAAGTTGCAGGTAATTTCTACGATGATTAAAGAAGAAAAAGCAGACAAGCGCATGGTCATTAACAAGGCACTTGACCAGCTCGGAGAGCTTTCTGAAGATGTCAACATTCAAGCCTACACGCGCACCCAGTTGTGGAACATTGTGTCCATGCTTGAATCAGTATCGTAACGCGGTGAGCACATGATTCCTCTTGTTGATGATATCGTTGTTCTGGCAAAAAAACTATTTCAAGGAGTTTATCTCAATCTGGTTGCTGCTGCGATTATTGTCCTTATCGGATTTATTGTCGGGAAGATCGCCAGCAAACTGGTGTACAAAATTCTGCGCGAACTTGAAGTGCGCAGCGTGCTGAAACAGGCGCGCATTCATGCGCCCGTCGAACGGTATGTCAGCAAGGGCGTGGCGTATCTTATTTATTTTATTGCTGTTATCATGGCGCTGAACCAGCTTAAAATCGGCACGCTCATCTTATCAGTAATTGTGGGCGCGGTGCTTATTGTGCTGGTCATCTCATTTATATTGAGCATTAAAGACTTTGTGCCGAATCTCACCGCGGGAATTTCTCTGTATCGCGCAGGCCTCATCAAAAAAGGAGACACGATTGAAGCGCATGGCGTTGCCGGAATTGTCCGCGACATCACGCTGACCAAAACAAAGGTTGAGACCAAAGAAGGCGACTTAGTGTATATTCCAAACGCGGCCATCATCAAGCAGGGATTTGTTAAAAAGATTAAAAAACAGCACAAGAAGAGAGAGGAATAAAAGCAAGAAGACATTCTTATCTAAAAGTATCTAAAAATGGTGCTGAGGGATATGCGTGCTTGAAGCAAAACTGGACGAAAAACGAGAACGAATCACGAGGGAAATGCGGCCGGAGTATTTGGATCACCTGACGCTGGGACAGGTATTAGTAACGCATATGCTTGACAATTTTACTGGCGAATTGCTTGAGCACGCGCAGGAACTGTTTGTGCAGCGCATCGACGAGGGAGAACGATATATCCAGCGGCTGTTTAACCGGTTTGTCAAAACATTCTTCAACAATAATCTTCCCGGAACCCAACCAGAAATTTGCGCATTTACCAGTTATTATGAGTACCTTCGCTTTCTTTGGAAAGAACGGCCGGCAAAGCGCATTGACCCGCAGCTTGCGCACCTGCCGCCGGAACGTGCTCAAGCGATTGAGTATTATCGGGGATTTGACAGCGAAGGAAAAAAAGCAGCTCAAGACGGATTTTCAAAAGGATTGCAGGATATAGAAGTTTTTCTTGAGGCAGCATATTCAACGAGCGTGGGCCGACAAGCAGCACTGATACTTGCCGGACGAAAAGATACGGACCGCGCTGTAGAAAAAACAGCAGACCGACTGCTGCGGTATGAAATTAACAGCCAGCGGGGGAAGCGAGGAATAACAAAACCGGTAAAAGTGCCAATTGTTGACGACTGGTTCAGAATCAAGATAGTAACGTATGCTCCGTCTGATGTCACGCCGCTGTTCAGAGAGTTTTACCGAAGATTGGGTGACTACGGACTTGAGCCTGACCCGCGGCAGGAAGTACGGGAAAGAAAAGATGGCAGTGGAGAAAAAGGGTTACAGGAACCAGGTGTTGATGACCATTACAAATATGGTGGACGGGACCAACTCATCCAGCTGAAAGCTCGGCCAAAAGGAAAAAACCGGCTGTATGAGATTGTGTTTACGTCAGTCCCTGACCTGTTGGTTGATGAGCGAGAACACGTACGGTTCCGTCAGAATCAGGCAAACGAGCTAAAAAGAGTATTGAATACCCGGCGGGATTATGCTCGCAGGTACGATCAATTTAGGAAACGAGGCGAACAGCTACATACCTTGCTCGATCCGCACCGCAGCAGAATTCTGGTGCCCTGCTCGTATTTCCATTAAAGTTACTCATTCGATGACAACAGCGTTCTCGTCTTGGGAATAAAATTAGCGACTTTCTCATGGTCCGCATGCACTCTGCCGCAGCCAAGAAAATCAGTTCTGTCGCCGGCAGGGCAGGCGATAATGACAAAGCCCTGCTCATCAACATGCTTCTCGAGCGGCTCACCTTTCAGCCATAATGATTTCTCGGTGTCAGAAATAGTGAGCACGTTTTTTGTTGCGTGGGGGCCGACAAGCTGGGAGCCCTCAATACTCAAACGCAACCCACCGGGCACTTGTTCGCCAAAGTACATTCCCATGCGATCAATGCGCAACGAGATCAATATATCAAGGTCAAGCGTGCTGGTCACATTTCGGTTGATGAGGTAGATTTTTTCCTTGCGCGAGAGAAGATAGCCATATTTTTTTTTATCGTCAAATGAACAGCCCCACTGGCGCAGAAGATGCTCGTGGATTTCCTTGACCTGTTTCGATGGCAGAATAGTTATTGAGGTAAAAATCGGATGCATACAACAGTAGACCGAGAGGAAGTATT
The DNA here is from genome assembly GCA_030651375.1 of Candidatus Woesearchaeota archaeon. Classification (NCBI taxonomy): domain Archaea; kingdom Nanobdellati; phylum Candidatus Woesearchaeota; species Candidatus Woesearchaeota archaeon. Next base: position 74,716 of record JAUSFM010000014.1, read on the forward strand.
TAAAAGTTATGATGGAAATCCGGCAAACAGGTCAGCAGTGACATAAATTTCGAGAAATGCCGCTGCAAGAATCAGAATGCATGAAACGAGAAAAAGGTAGAGTGAATCCCGCACCACGTTTTTGAATCCGTCGCTTCCGAATGATTCAGTGAGGAGTGCTTTTGAAACAACGCCGCCGGCAATGGCGGCAAGAATGAAGCCGGCAAGTTCAGGAACGAGGTGGGTGCCAAAGATGAGAATGATTTTGAGGCCGCCGCTAAAATCAGTTGCAAGATAGCGCAGGATAAGAACGCCGAAGGAGGCAAACACGCTTGCGTTCAGCACAATGAGGAAGAGTGCACCAGCGCCAAAGACAACCGAGAGAAAGAATGCAATCAGCGCAACGGACAAATTATGCTGGACAATACCCAATGCATTCGGCACCGTTGGCACGTTTGTCGTCGAAAAGAAATGATCAAGGGTTTTGGTGGTGATGCCTTCCCGTGTGCTCAAAAAATCAAGCTGGTAGTTGAAAATAAGCGGAACTTTGTCAGCAGCAAGCACGCCGAGCACGACAAAACCGATAAACGCCCCGAGAAAAATAAGGATATACACTTCAATGATGGTACGGTGATTTTTCAGGAATGAGAAAATTCCTGATTCGGGCTGTCTGCTCTCAAGTCCCTCTTCATGGCTCAACACGCCAACAAACGTCGGCACCATGAGCAGTGTCGTCAAGAAAAGCATGGCAACAGACACGCTATTTTCGAAAAAAAACAGTGTCGCAATAATGTATCCGATAATGGAGTACATAAACCCGAGAAAAAAAGAAACATACGGCCGGTCAAGGAGCCAGCCGGTGTTGATGTCTTCAAGAACCATGCGTCACCTATTTTCCAAGCCGTGAGCGAAGATACTCGTCAAGGTCGAGGTCATGGCGTGTCGTGTTTTGTTGAATTGGCTGCTGGAATGAGGGGCTGAACGCAGACTCTGGAGAATGGGGAGGAGAGGAATCACGAACGGTATCACGCACCTGGACGACTGGCCCTTCAGGACCGCGTGAAATATAGACGAGCACGCCAAGCACCAGCATGACAACGAGAACAGTCCATATCAGTTTGGAGTTTTTGATGAGTGCATTGGTGAGGAATCCGCCTGCACGGCCAACACCGACATCGCCGGAACTATCTGCAGAGGTGGATGCAGAAGCTGTGCTGGTGCCGGATGAGGTGCCAGACACCGACGAGGATGGAGATGAGGAAGAAACAGATGCTGCTGATACGCCTGAACTCACGCCGGAAGTGCCTGATGCTGCTGAACCAGGGGAAGATGACGATGGCGCGCCACCTGATGAACGGCTCACGCCGCGGCCTGAACCCGGTGCACCGCTTGAGGGTGCTGATGCAGCACTCGACTCAACCGTCACGGTTGTAGTCCCATTATAAGTAATGCCATTTCCTGCAAGCACCTGCGCAGTGAGGGGATAACTACCTGCAGTTTCTGGGGCGGAAAAAGTATAGCTGAAAGCGCTCTGGTTATCGACGGGAACGAACAGGCTACTGCCATCCGGAAGCATGAGCCGAACACTTGATTCTTTGATGAGCGACGCATTGTCCATACGAACAATTCCTGCAAAGGTGAGGTCATGTCCGGCTGCAACTGTCGATGGTGTTGTTAGGTTAATAATATAATTGTAGGTCACGGTGTATGAGACTGTATTGATTGCACTATGGCCCACGCCATCTTCGGCCTGCACCGACAAGGTGTAAGCACCCAATTCGGTTGTTGATTCTGGAGCAACAGTAAACGCATAGGAGTTGCCATCTGACGACGATGGAATGGTTTGGTTTGCCGTTGCATTGAGCACCACCTGCGCGCTGACTTTTGAAATGCCGCTAAAGTCTGAAATGGTTGCAGGAAGCGTGTTTGAACGGCCGCGAATTACTAACGGAAGCGAAGAAAACGAAACCGTTGGTGGTGCCGTATCAACTTTAACGGTACGTACGGTACTTTGTCCGGTGTTGCCGGCGAGGTCGGTGCATGACACGCTCCATTGGTGGCTGCCGTCGCTTGCATTGGCCGGCGTGGTGGCGAGCGTCGATGATTGAGTAAGTGTAAGTGTTGCTGCAGATGAGCCATCAACAAGAACAACGCAGGAGACTGATGGAGAAACAGTGTCGTTTGCAGCAAAGGAAAGATTTGGTACGCTGGGAATGAAAGCATTGTCAGCAGGGCTCAACGCAATCACCGCTGGTGGTGTGTTGTCGATGGTAAAATTTCCGCTGCTTACGGTGGTTTCGCCGCCGTTTGACGACGATATAAATGAAAAGCACACTGATGCGCCTTCGGCAAATCCGGAAAAGTCTGCGGTGGCAGAATAATTATCAGGCGTATCTGCTGCTTTTCCAAGCACCTGCGTCACGGTCGTATTTCCTTTGCACTGGCTGAAATTGAAGCCGACTGATGCAACGCCTGATTCAGGGTCAACAGATTGAGTACTCGCGGAGCTCTGCACGCTGCGAAGATATCCATTTTGAGGGGGGTAGAGATTTGAAAGAATCGGCGCTGTGGCATCGTTTTTGATGGTGACGTTCACGAGATTCGTTGTTTGGACATTTTTGTTGTCAGTGGTGGTGATGGACCATTGTTCTGCAGTGTCGTTCGTAACTTTGGGAAGCATGGCAGTAAATTGGAGATAGGTATAAATTACAAAACTGCCTTTTGGAATGCTATTGTTTTGCCAGAGCAGACTCGATGAGCCGGTAGCAATATCCCATCCCTGATTAAAGCTCGAGTCATTGGTTGCGGTGAGGGTATTCAAGCTGGGAGCACTGAAATTGATCTGGTCAATTGGTTTTAGAATGTGTGATGTGGTGACGGTGAAATTAAAAAGGTGTGATGTTCCTTCGTAAATAGTAATGGGCGCGAGCTCAAACGATGTGCCTGCAGCAACCGGCAGCGCGCCAAACAGAATAAAAATAAAGAGAATGATAAAGAGACTAAAAAGTGTCGAAATACTACGTACTCTACATCCATCACCTCTTTGCTCCATGCATGATTAATGAAGGCTTTTTTCTTTATAAATATTGCGGTGAATATGCACGAGAAAATGAAGAGAGTAGAATAAAAAAAGAGAAGATAAAAATAAAAAATTTAAAATTTTAGTAGTACGCCTGTCCTGCAAGTGGCTCTTCGCCATCGCCTTTGCGCGAGCGCGCGAATGCAATGACCAAACCAAGCACAATCAAGACGACAATCAGCACGATAAGGCCAACTTCAAGGCCTCTTCGCAAGTCGCTCTGGGGTGCAGTGGTACTGCCTTCAACAACGTTCGCAGTGAGCGACATTTGCTGGAGCAGTTTGTCTGCAGCTCGGACTTCAACAGCGAAGGTGTGTGCGCCGACTTGTGCATCCTCGCGTGCAGAGACATAGACATAAACAGTCTCTGATGCGCCGGATTCAAGCGTCACCACATTGCTCGGGCTGAGCTGTACGGTTGCGAATGGTTCAGTGCCGGTTACGCCAACGACGTAGTTCTTTGCTACTGCGCCTTGGTTTGCAATGGTCACTGGATAAATCGCGCCGCCTTGTCCCTTGACGACATCCTGCATTTCAGGGCCGACCGTGATAACGGTTTTTCCCTTTTGCGAAGATGATTGCGGTTCAGCTGGCTGTTCGCCAGGCTGCGCTGCGTCTTGGTAGCTCGGATTCACGACTTCGATTTTTGTAATCGTTGTTTCCTTCTTGGTGTAATCGTCGTACAATGCTTCAACCACAACATCATAGATGCCGGGTTTTGCATCAGCAGGGATGCGCAGGTAGATTTGTTCACTCGTTACCGAGTCATCTTCTGAGCCGCCGTCGATCTGGTCGATGAAGTCTGCGCTTTCAGCTGCAAGGCCGAATGCAGGCACTTTTGCAACAATCTTGATTCCTTCTTCATCTTTTTCACCGAGATTCTGGACACGTGCCATGACGGTGAATGGTCTGCCGGCAAGCACTTGCCTACTCGGGCTGATGACCACATCGCGAATCACGACATTGTGACGCTGTGCTTCAATCTTCAGGTCAAACTGGTACTGTGCTACGGACAGGCCGCGTGCGGAAACCAGCAGATTGAGCTTGTACTCATCGCCATCTTCGAGATTGAGATTTTGTGGAACCTGGAGTTCAAATTCAACATCGTCCCGTGTTTTTGCCTCAAGGTCAAATGTTTCAGAGACCTGGACAAGTGGGAAATGTTCGTCACCGGTAATCCATGCGAGAACTGCGGCGTTGCGCACATCCTCAGCTGCGTTGATAGGTGTGAACACGCCCGGAACGCCGTTTGCACAGGCACCGTTTGCATCAGGAACAACAATATTGTTGTTTTGATCTCTGATTGGGTTGTTGTTTGCATCAAGGCATGCAGGCTGTTGTGCGCCAGGCCAAGTGGTCGAGGCGATTTTGAGTCGGATGCTTATTTTTTCACCGCGCTCGAAAGTATCTTTGATATCGCCACCGTTGGTGACTTCGTCGCCGTTAATCTTGACAAATTCAACGACTACGCCCGGGATGTCAACGACTGCACTAGGCGGCACTGCAGCAACAGCTACAATGGACGTCAAAAACAGCATGATCATCACCAGCGCATTCAGAATTGTTTTTGCGTTGGTTCTTGCGTTCATAGGAATACCCCCTCCAGATTTGTTGAATATCATTGATGTTTTAGTTTTGATTTTTTATTTGATATTTTTTATACAATGTGCGTTGTTTGCTGTTCGTTGTCGTCAACCTCTGTATGCGTAAACAGACGGTGTTATTTAAACCTTTTGATTGGTTAGTATCCGTGAGTAGTTAATAAGCTTTTCTGTGATGCACTAGCGAAATTATTTTAAACCATCGCAGTGTTTAATCACTAAACGAGCACTACTCGTTCTTGTTTATCATCTATATTCTAATCTATAGTTTGTCAGTTCGTTGAGCGAATCAGCAGCGGATGATAAGATACTTTGGTCAGCTGGTTTTCATCCGTCAGCGCAACCTGAATCAAATAATCTCCCGGCTGTGCGTCAGGAGGAACATCAACAACCAATCGTTTTGTCACGGTTTCTCCGGCCGCAATGCTGTTCAGCACGACACGCTGCTGCAAGGGGATATCATATGACACAACACTTAGCCTGAGATTGTGAAGTATTTCCACACCTGTATTTGTCAGGCCAACAGAAACCAACAGTTGATCGCCGGGCATGGCCTCGTTGAAACCAGCGCTGGCGCTTTCAAAGACGACACCACCAAGACGAACATCGCGCTCGCCATCAAGTGTGCCTGAATGCAAACGAATGCGCACGGATGCGCGCGCACTATCGCCGTCGTGATCAATGACGTGGACGGTTACATCACGGCGTCCAGATTTTTCAAAGACGTGCTCAATAGTATTAGTATTTGTTTCAATAGCTGTACCGTCATCAAAGTCCCAGATGAAACGGAATGGCCCATCGCCACCAACAACCGTGGCAGTAAAGATCACGCGTGCAGGCGTTGATTCAGTGTGAACATCTGCATCGATAGAAACGCTTGGAATACGAGTATGTGCCACGGGCACAACAGGAGGAATCGGAGGTATCGGCGGCACAACAGGACACACATTCGCACAAACACCGCCACAATCAACACCAAGCTCACCAACATCTTGCACACCATTGTTGCATTGGTTCACCGGCGGTACAACAGGACAGACATTTGCGCACACGCCGCCACAATCAACACCAAGCTCACCAACATCTTGCACGCCATTCGCGCACTGATTTACTGGCGGCTGTTGTGGATTGATAGTGAAATGAAATTTGAACGGCCCAGCCCCAGTATTTCCGGCTGCATCAGTACATTGTACATTCCATTGGTAATTTCCTGGAGGAATATTATTAGGCACAAATGTATTTGCTCCCTGATTCATCTGCACGGGATTGCCCATGAGACGGAAGTTGCCATTAATGTCACTCATAAATTGGCAGGAAAGCTGGCCGGGTTCGTTGTCGGTTGCAGTGAAGCGAAACAGGGGAAGATTACCCTGATTCAGCACCGCGTTGTCGACCGGATCAATAAGTGTTATCGTCGGCGGGGTGTTGTCGCCCGCAGGTTGCGGAGGTTGAGTGTTTATGGTAAATGTTGCAACGGCAGAAACGCCGCGGTTTCTGTTGTCATCAATACAGGCCGCAAACCATTGGTAGGTTCCGTCAGGAACATTCTGGACGGTGAAACGGTTGCTGGTGAAGCCGGTGAAAAAATCAAAAAAGGCAGTGAGGCCACGGAACCGCGTGATTGTTTGTATGCCACCACCGTTGACGTCTGAAAACATCTCGCAATCAAGGCGAACGTCCCAGTCATCGACAACAACAAAGTTGAAATCGACCGTGCTGCTTCGGAGTACGCTGCCATGTACGGGGTTGCGCAACGTTATACGGGGCACATTGTTGTCGCGGCATTCAGGCGCTGCGAGTGCACCATTTCCGAGCGGGCATGCGTCACGTGCATCGGGTTGACCGTCGCCGTCATCATCGGAATCGCATGCGTCCCCGATGCCGTCACCGTCAAGGTCTTCCTGATTCGGATTTGGAACTAAAGGACAGTTATCATGAGCATCAAGCGCACCATCATTATCGTCATCGTCATCGCATACATCGCCGACCATATCGCCGTCAGTATTTGTCTGATCACGATTTGGAATACGCGGACAGTTGTCACGCGCATCAGGAATGCCGTCGCCATCTGCATCAGCGACATCAGGTGCCGGCTGTTGAGGAGCGGGATCGCATGCATCGCCCAAACCGTCGTGGTCAGTGTCGAGCTGGTCGGGATTGAAAAGAACTGGACAGTTGTCCGTATTTCTTCCGTTGGCGAGCAGAATTTCTGGCACGCCGTCACGGTCAACATCTCCTAAGAGTGCGTGAGCCGTCAACGGCTGGACAATGAGTACGAACAATACGAACAATGCGATGTATGGTTTCATGCGAATCCTCCAAAATTAGTTAACGAGCAGTTCGAGCGTGAGCAGCAGGCGCGTGTCATGTATGGTTTCTTCAAGCTGGGCTTTGCGTCCGTTGCTTGTTTCGCCAAACGTAGTGGTATGTGCAACACCGATGCCGAGCGTGTTGAGCCGCTGCTGGTCAAGGAAGTACATGCCGCGCACATTTCCAGCGAGTAAAATCGAATGACGCTCCTCGCGCGTCTCTTGCACTGCGGCACTCATCTGGTCATACGTTCCACCGATGCTTCCTGCAAAGCCAATTTCACTGAAGCGTACACGGAGTGCAGCGTCGAGTTTTCCGCTGGGGCCAACATCATAATCAATTCCATCTGTATTAGTTTCGTGGTTCACGCCAGCGCCGCCAAGAAGCTGCACGTTGTAATCAGCGCCAGAAACGGATGCGAGCGCGTAGTCAAATCCGAGTAGGGCAAGAACACGCATCATGCGTTGTTCATTTTCCGTGAGCGCGCTGCCGGAAATACGTGCGCTGTCGATCGATGCTGCAGCGCCAACACGCAGGCTTTTGACGGCAAGAGTGATGTCTGTTCGTTGCCCTTCCAGCTCACGGAGATAAGCAAGTGCCAGTGCAACCTGAGTCAGAGTACCTTCATAGGTAAATGCGCCGAGAGTTTTTCCGTCGCGTGCAACAACACCGGTGCCGTTGTTGATGGTGAAATAGGAACCGTGGACATCAACGGCAAGGGTGTCGATGCTGCCGGCGACAACGCCAACAGTTCCTGCAATGCCGACACCTGCAGCATTGGCAGTTGATTCAATTCCCTGTGCGCTAAACCGATCAGCTAATGAAAGCAGTGCATATGCTGGAGCCACCGATCCGTGGAAATTCTGCCGGAGAGGTGCAAGAATTCCTGCTGCTTCGTCGTCAAGTGCAACATATGGAGACGATGGTGATGAATGAGTGGACGATTCAGCGCCAGACGCGGGAATTGCAGGCGAAGGAGTTGTTGATGAAGGTACGCTGCCTGCCAATGGCAATGTAGGAGTAGGTGTTGAGCTGACACGGAGAATGTATACTTTTTCATCACCTTCAAGTGCTTTTCGCGCTGGAGGTGAAAGCCGTTGCGTTCCGGTGTACTGGTTTTGCACGCGCACCGTTCCGGTCCAGCCCGGAGCCAACTCAAACGACCGGTCGAGATCGGTTGTTCTATCGCCGTCCATATCGACGAAATGAGTGAAGTTTCTCGTGTCACCACTATTTCTTGGGATGTATATTCCTGGGGTGAGCTCGAAGGCAGTGCCGTTTCTCTCGACAGTCGCCAGTGGCGTGCCGGTTGCTGGATTCATCTGCACAAAAACGATATCGCCGGGAGTGCCGTATGTTTGAATTGCTGATGCCTGGCGTTGTTCCTCGCCCATCAATTTTGCGTGTAATGCGCCGAAGTTTATTGATTGTAAAAGCGCAACCGGAAGCGTGAGTGTTTCACCGCGCTTCCAAATGGGTGCAGTAATGTCATACCGTGTTTTCACGCGGCCCGTGAGTGCCTCCCCAACGCCGCCATATTTTGTTCGGTGGGATTCCAAGTCATAGGTAAATTCTAACCGCATGCCACCGCCGCTGTCAGCGCCTGCGGAAAAAATTGAGATGAGCGCAGGATCAATCACATCACGTCCGGCCACAGTGGTGGTATGATGTGTTGTATAGAATGTGGCAATATCAAGGTAGGCAATTCCGCGGGCAATAAGCCCAATTGATTCGGAGGTAAGAGGAATGTCAAAACTTGAAAAAAGGTCGCCGAATTTGTAAAGCAGCCAGTTGTTGGTATCCTGTGAGTCGGCGTTTTTAATCGGTGTTTCAAGGCGAAGGCGGAGATAGGTGCCATCAACGCCGTCGCAGGTAACTGCATTTCTCGTCAGCCATGCCATGTAGGTTGGATTTGCGCAGATTTTAGCGAAGTCTGAAATATTTTGTTGCAGTGCAGCATCCGCAGATGGCTGTGCGGATCCAGACGCAGATGATGCGGGGGATGTGGATGACGATGCTGCAGAAACTGGTGCAGCTGATGTCGCTGCTGTTTGTGCTAATGCGCTTCCAGAAAAGGTGAGTGCTGCTGCACTGCCGACTGCGGCGAGTGTAGAGCGAAGCGTAGGAAAATGATCGGTAAGATTGGTAAAGAACGTGTGAACTCGGTCAGCCAATGTACTGGCATGCTGAAGATTCATGTGCTACCCCCGTAGACAGTGTGTTATCTCTACCACCCCCCATTTGATTAACTATTTGTGAGTAATAATAAGTTCTATATAAACCTTTCTCTCGGTTGCAATGGTTATATTAAAAACGACAAAACTTTTATAAAAGGCAAAGAAGCGACACAGGGTTAATGACAACGATGAAAACAGATGAGGGAAAAAACGAGAAAAAAGAGGAAGCAACCATATCGCCTCAATCATCGTCGCCGAACGATTCTAACGATATAACTGTTGATTTTTCAAAGATCTGGCATTCAGCAAAACAGTTTCGCAAAAGCAGTTTCCTAAAAACTGCACTTGCTGTTCTTTTGCTTATCATCCCGCTTATCTTGAGCATATATATTCGTGCACAGCCGATCGGCCTCACCGTAACAAAGGACTGGGCACACAATGCAGTTGATAACGCACTCCGCAACCAGCTCAGCGCAAAAATTGACGAGCAGTATGGAAACGTGCCGGTGGAAAGCAAGCAGCGAATTCTGGACAAGGAGTTCAGTAATTTTGTCGACCGCAACCCGAACCAATACCAATCCCAACTCAACTATTTTGCGGACCAGTACAAGAGTCAATTTTCTGCCCCTGACGGTACGGCATATCTCGGTGATATTGATTCATATTTATGGCTGCGCAAGGCGCAGAATATTCTTGACCATGGCAACGCTGGCACTGAAATTCGTGACGGCAGGACTTTTGACGGCTTCCTCGTTGCGCCAAACGGCGATTTTACTGCTGACAACTGGCACCCGAGGTTTATCGTTATGGTGTACAAATTTATTTCATTATTCAAATCAGTGAGCCTTGCCTACGCCCAGTTTTATGTGCCCGTCATTGTCGGCGCGCTGGCAACGCTGTTTGCGTTTCTCATCGGCAAAAAATTGACCAACTCGTTTGGCGGCTTTTTCGCAGGAATGATTGCCGCGGCAAATCCGGTTATTGTCTCGCGCACTGTTACCACTGATTCCGACAGCTACACGGTGCTGTTTCATTTTTTGGTTATATGGCTGTTCCTGCAGGCGCTCACTGCTGGTTCGCTGAAAAAGAAAGCCATGTACGCAGGCCTGCTTGGCTTGTCCTTGAGCGTGTTCAGCATGATATGGGAGGGATGGTGGTATAGTTTTGACCTGATGCTGTTCGTGCTCGTTGCGCTGGCAGTGTATTATATAGTGATGGAATGGCGAAAAAAATCGTTGGCCACGATTCGTAGCCATGCACACCTAAAAACAATCGGCATCGTCTTACTCGGCCTGGTGTTGAGCAGTTTCCTCTTTGTCAGCCTGTTCCGTTCACCATCATATTATATACATATTCAGAGCAGCATCTTCACGGTTCCTTTTACGCTGCAAGACGCAACCAAAGTCAGCCTGTGGCCAAATGTATACACCACAGTTGCTGAGCTCAATCAAATCGACGTCAGCAACATTATGCCTCAGCTCGGCAGCGGCCTGCTCGTCGTGCTCGGGTTTTTTTCGATTGCGTTGCTTGCGCTGTATAAGCGCAGTTATTTCTTTGCTCTCGGCGGGTTAGCATGGTACGCAGCGGTGTATGTTCTCTTCACGCGAGGTGTAGCTACAAACACCGTGCTTCTTGCCGTACTGCTCGGCCTCCCGGTACTCGGCTTCGTGATACTCTCGCTGGCACGCAAAAAAGAGATTCCTCTTATTCGTCTGGCAAGTGCCCTGTTGTTCGTGCTCTGGGTCGGATCAATGTTTTATGCATCAACCAACGGTATCAGGTTTGTCGTCCAGATCGTGGTTGGCTTGGCACTGCTTATGGGCGTTGGTGTTGGCACGCTTGTCACTGCCCTGCCCCAAGCTGCTGAACAACTCATGCAGACAGAGACATTCAAAATAAAATCTGCCCAGAAATATGTCACGCGCATGGTTATGCTTATCACGGTCATTTTTTTCTGTTTCATCCTCATTGCGCCGGCCAAAGCAGGCATTTCAATGGGCCGCGACCAGGCGCCGATTTTTGACGACGGCTGGTATAATACTATGATGAAAATAAAAAGCGACACTGCGCCGGATGCTATCATCACGTCATGGTGGGATTTTGGCCACTATTTTAAGGCAATCGGCAACCGTAGGGTCACCTTTGACGGCGGCACCCAAAATCGCCCACAAGCGCACTGGGTTGGAAAAATTCTGCTCACGAGTGATGAGGATGAAGCACTCCACATTTTGCGCATGCTCAATTGCGGCGGAAATAATGCGTTTGACAGCATCAATAAAATTTTTACCGATCCGCTCAAATCAATCAAACTCACGTATGGCCTTCTGCGGCTCGACAAGCAAAAAGGCACTGCTGCCCTCGAAAAAATAACAAACAAGGAAGACGCCCAACGCATTGCAGGATACTTGTACTGCACGCCGCCAGAAAGCATTTTTATCACCAGCGAAGACATGCGTGGCAAGGGAGGGGTATGGTCTCACTTCGGCAGTTGGGACTTTGAGCGCGCAAAAATATGGCTTGAAATAAAAAACAAGAACCGTGATGACGCCATCGAATACCTGCAAAAAGAATTCAACTACCCGCCAGACCAAGGGGAAAAAATCTATAACGACATCCAGCAAATTCCAAACCAGCGTGAGGCAAACACATGGATTACTGGCTGGCCAAATTATATGAATATTGGAACGTGTGAAGATGATGAAAAAGACACAACGTCAATGCGGTGCACGGCGTCAGTTAACTCAAACAGAGTAGTTCTGCGCATCAACAAGGACACGAAAGACGTCTTTGCCGAAAATAGTGCAACCAAGCAGCATCCGAACGTCATCGTCTGGCAAGACGCCACGGGATTCCATGAGCGCAGATATGACAAAAACACGCTCGAAATCGGCGTTGCACTCATCGGCAACAACATTCTTATCATGGACAAAGACCTTGCAGCAAGCATGTTTACCCGGCTATTCTTTTTCCAGGGCGGCGGACTAAAACATTTCACGCTCCTTGCCGACGAACAGAGTACCACAACTGGAAAAATCTTTGCGTGGAAGGTTGCCTGGCCAAAAGAGTGGCTGAACTGACGCCCGACCAGCAGAACCAGCAGCTTTTTAATTCCCTTGTTTTTTCGTGAGCAGCATGGAACCAATACTTGTCACGGGCGGCGCGGGCTTCATCGGCAGCCATGTCTGCAAAAAACTGCTTGAAAAGGGCTATCGTGTTGTGTGTGTTGATAACCTGAACGATTATTACAATCCTGACATAAAAAAGAAAAATGTTGAGCATCTGTGCGCACATGCAGAATTTGTTTTTTACCATGCTGACATTCTTGATGTTCGCGCGCTTGATATTGTATTTGAAAAGGAACACCCGACACGAATCATCCATCTCGCTGCACGCGCCGGTGTGCGCCCATCGCTGGAACAGCCGAACTTGTACGCCAATGTCAACATTCGCGGCACGCTCAACGTGCTTGAGTGTGCACGTCGCCAGGGCATACGCCGTGTGGTGTTTGGCTCGTCGTCAAGCGTCTACGGCCTCAACACAACAGTTCCTTTTTTAGAGACTGATGATGTTGCCAACCAAGCAAGCCCCTACGGCGTTTCAAAGCGCGCCGGTGAACTGTATTGTTACAATTATCACCATTTGTATGGCCTCAGCATTGCGTGCCTCCGCTTTTTTACCGTGTACGGCCCGTCAGGCAGACCAGATATGGCACCGTATAAATTCACAAAGCTTATAAGTGAAGGGAAATCCATCGAGCTGTTTGGGGATGGCACGTCGCAGCGGGATTACACCTATGTTGATGATATTGTACAAGGAGTTGTTGCGGCGCTCGAGCATCCGGATATCGGATTTGAAATCATTAACCTGGGCGATTCGCGCCCGGTGCCGCTGAAACAATTCATTGCTATCACCGAAGAGGCAGTGGGAAAAAAAGCGAGCATTGTGCACCAGCCCTTTCAGCATGGCGATGTCCCAGTAACATTTGCAAACATCGAAAAGGCCCGCGCGTTGCTGGGCTATGCGCCAGAAACACCGCTCGAACAGGGAATGGCACACGTTGTTGCGTGGTTCAACGAACAGAAAAAGAAAAAACAAGAAAAATAAACAGGTAAAACGTATGAAACAGATTGACCTCAGCATTGTTGTACCGGCATATAATGAAGAAAAAAACATGCAGCCGCTCTATGAAAAAATCAGCGCAGTCATGCAGCGCATAAAGCGCTCGTATGAAATTATTTTTGTCGATGATGGCAGTACCGACGGAACCCTACGCGAATTAGAAGCATTCCGCGACTCGCACGTTATCGTCATTAAGTTCAGGAAAAATTTCGGCCAGACTGCTGCGCTGGACGCTGGCTTCAAGTCAGCTCGCGGAAAGATTCTCGTGCCGCTTGATGCTGACCTGCAGAACGACCCCGAAGACATCCCGCGCCTTGTTGCAAAACTTGAAGAGGGCTATGACGTGGTGTCCGGCTGGCGCGTGAAGCGCCGGGACTCGTGGGCGAAAAAAATTGTTTCCCGCGGCGCAAATCTGTTGCGGAAAGTGTTGCTCCAAGATACGATTCACGACTCAGGATGCACCCTAAAAGCGTACCGGCGTGAATGTTTTGAACATCTGACATTATATGGAGAGATGCACCGTTTTATTCCTGCCCTGCTCGGGCTTCGCGGATTCAAAATAACTGAACTGCAAGTGCGCCACCATCCACGCGCCCACGGAAAAACAAAGTACAGCATCAAGCGGGTGGTCAAGGGATTCCTCGACATGCTGGTGGTGACGTTTTGGATGAAATACTCGACACGGCCTATTCACCTGTTTGGCACGCTGGGAATTTTTACGACGTTCATCGGATTTCTCATCGGGGTGTACCTAACGGTGCTGAAACTTTTTTTCAACGAGCCCATTGGCAATCGGCCGCTGCTCCTGTTAACCATCATGCTTATTGTGCTCGGCGCACAGTTCGTTATTTTTGGGCTCATGTCAGATATCCTGGTCAAAATTTATTACAAAAACGAGCCGACGTACGCAATTGAAAAAATGCACAAAAAGCAAAAATGATAGTGGATATGGTGATATCTATGGTTGTTCAAATATTTCTTCGTTGGGCAAAAAAACTGCCGATTGACCTTGGCCAAGAAGCCATGAATGAGAAAACAAAAGGCAAAAAAATTGCCGCAGCGCTGGTGCCACACGTGCCACCAAGCGAGTTTGGAAAACGCATCGCGCTTGATGTCGGCTGCCGCAATGGCCACCAAACACTGCTGCTGGAACGGATGGGATACCGCGTCACGCCGGTTGACATCGAAAAGTCATTCGACCGATGCATCATTGTCGATGCGAACAAGAAACTGCCCTTCAAAGACAATAGTTATGACCTTATCTGGTGCAGTGAAGTTATCGAGCATCTTGCAAATCCTGCGTTTACCGCGTCCGAATTCCGCCGTGTGCTCAAGCCCGGCGGCAAAATGGTACTCACCACGCCGAACAGCTATTTCTGGCTCATGCGGCCGTTCCACTGGATCGGGCTGACACCCCGAAAACTCCAGCGAAAAGACCACACCCAATTCTTTGATGAGAAACAGATTCGGCGATTATTTCCGCGCGCACATATCTACGGATTTTTTCCGTATATGCTCGTCAAAGTGATGATTGACAAGCTTCTTGGCCCGCTCACACCGACGTTTGTGATCAGTGAGCGGAAAGAGGCGAAAGAGGTTACGCCCACTTTTTCGCCAGCAAAAAAAGCCCTGCTGAAAAAAGAAAAAGACCGAGCGCAAACGAGAAAAATTTAATCAGAAAGTCAAACATCAGCCACACCCCTACACTGATGAGAATAATTCCGAAAACAATGTTGATAATGCGCATTGAAATACCGAGCCGCCGCATGGATCATGCACCTTCCTTCTTTTTCTCTCCTTCGTTTTCTCTTTTTTTGTTTTTTCGTTTAAGTTTACTTATTCGCCTTCACTATCGCTCGCATCGCCACTTTCTTTGTCGTCTCCATCAATCAGTATATTGATCGGCATGCCGAGGAATGCATTAATGGCGTCTTCAGCACCTTCGCGGAGCGTGCTGACGTCGTCCTTGGTTTCTTTTTTTTCTGCCTTTTTAACTTTTACGATTCCAGCAGCGTGTTTCGTCTTGAGGTGGGCAGTTTTGTACTCGAGCTCTTCAATCTCGCGCTGGACATTGTTGAGTCGGATGCGCTTGTACACGTCAAGAATTTGCTCGTTGATTTTTTCCATGAGCGCAGCGGTGTTTTTCAGGTGCTCAACCGAAAGTTCGTTGAGCCGCGCTAGAGAATCGTGGCGTTCTTTGTCGTCCGTGCCAAACTGGCCGGTGAGGATGGTGCCGCGCAGCCGGTCGAGCCCGTCGACAATCAGCACGTTGGTGTCGGCAAGCAGCGCATCGCCAGCGTTTGCGAGGTATGATTGAAAGAGCCGCGCTTCTTCAGGATACGCAGCGCAGTATTTGCGGATGAGCCGCTCAATTGAGGAAAATGATTTTGAAAGAAGGTCGTGATGGTTCTTCAGTTTGCCCTTGAGCGCAGCCATTTGTTTTTGGAGCACTTCGAGTTCCTGAAATTGTTTTCCCGTCCGGAGCTGCTGCATGTGGGTTTCAGCGCTTGCAATCAGGCTTTCGGTGAGGGCAAGTGCCTGCTTTTCTTGGATGATGGTATCAGCAAAGCCGCCTTTTTGCTTGACGGTTTCTTCGAGCTCGTTGATTTTCTTTTTTATGGTGGCAAGCTCGGCAAGCTTTGTTTGTTTCAGGCCGGCGAAAACTCCTTCAATGGCAGTGAGTTGGTTTCCCACATCACGAACCTCGTTGGAAAAGAATTCTTTGAGGATGATATAGTTGCGTGCCGTGTTTTTGACCAGCTGTCCCATCCGCTCTTCTGCCCCAGAGATAAACTGAAGCAATTTTTCATACGCAAGCTCGTTGGGAACAACGAGGCCGTCGGCAAAAGCGCTGACCGTGCGGAGATATGCTTCGCGGTTGCCAAGCATGATTTGTTTTTCTTTTTCTGGCAACGCCGCATTCATGAGTTGGGCTTCGCCGAGCAGTTTCAGCTTGTCCTTGAGCACGCCGCGTGCGTCCTGCAGTTGGCGCAGTTTTTCCCGGAGCTGCTGTTTTTCCTCGTCAATAAGCGTCATGCTGCGCTCAATAAACCAGTCAAACAGCCGTTCAAGAGGGATGTTGTATTCCTCAATTGCAGCTTTTTTAAAGAACGTTTTGAGCCACTTCACGGTTTCACCACTTCCCCCCTTCCCCGGTTCCTTGTATCGGGGCGGTGCTGGCAGTATTTATATGGTTTGTTATACTCCAGTGATGGGAAGATACAGATGAAGATAAAGATTTTTAAAGTTTCAAATCTTGGCAGGGAGTATGAAAAAGCAAAAAAAGCACGCAAAAAAACAGGAAGAGCGCGCTACGGCGCAGCGCCGTGTTCACGAGCTTTTTTCCACCGCGGCAATACGGGCGTCGGCACCGGCAGCAGCCAACCGGCTGGTGCGGACTGCACGCCGGCTGGCAATGAAATTCCGGCTCCGACTTCCCTCAACGCTGAAACGCCGTGTGTGCAAGCACTGTTACGCCTATCTCCGGCCAGGTGTGAATTGCCGTGTGCGACTCGCGAAACAGCGCGTCATTTATCGGTGCAACGCGTGCAAGAAATTTATGCGGTTTCCGTATGTGCGTTAAGCTATATTTTTTACTGTAGAGTACTCACCACATAAATCTTTATATAGAGCTTCCTGCCCCCGCAAACGAGGGGATTATGGATGGCAACAGAAGCAAAAAATCTTCGTGATGTAAGCAGTGTTCTTCGTACTTCTTTTCAGGCCATCAAACGTGACATCGCCGGCCTCACCGAACGCCTTGAGGCAAACCAGCAACGCAATGAGATGGTTGCGCACCAGACCCAGCAGCTTGAGCATACGCTTGGCCTGCTTGCCGGCGATTTTATCACCACGGACAAACTAAACGTCGTCAAAATCCAGCTCGGCGACCTGAAAGATGAGCTCAAGCGCGCTGATGCCGCAGAAAAAGCAGTGCGCGACCTACGCTCAATTGCCGCAACCAAAGTCACGACAGAAAAAGCACTGGCAGACCTGCGCAGCGAATTTGAGGCAAAGCACGCCCGCTGGCGCTCAAACGTAAAATCGCTCACCAAAACAGTTGACAGCGCATTTGAAAAAATCAACAAAAACATGGCGGTTGTGCAGACGGCAAACAATAGAGACATTGACGGCCGCATGGCAGGATTCAGAAAAGAGTTTGACACGCGCCTCTATCAAGCAAGCGCAGAAGGTACTATGCGTACCGAAAAAACCAACGCTGCGCTCGCCGCACACCAAAAGCGCACGCAGGAAGAATTCCAGCGTGTCGCCCGAAAATCACACGTACACGAGCTTGTCCGCGACCTCAACAACGAATTCAACACACTAAAAGAGCGCCTCGCCACCATGGGCGATGAAACCGGCGAGCTGCGCAACGATGTCGAGTCACTTGACCACCGAACGCGCGACTTTGAAAGCATCCAAAAACAATTCTCAACCATGCATTCCAATTTTGAAAGCCTCAAGAGCCGCATGGTGGCTGATATACATGACGTGCAGGATGATATTCATCGGCTGGGCAAAAAAGTCAAGGAAAACATCCCGCCAAAAGAACTCCGCAGCGCAGCGCGGCTGCTGCACCTCAAAAGTAAAACCCCACCGCTGGTCAAAACATCAAATGTGCTCATCAGCATTTCATTTGCACTCGTCGTGTTTGCAGGCATTCTCTTTTTTGCGCTTGCCAAAACAAACGGATTTCTGGTTACTTGGACTGTCGGGCTTGCCGTCGGGGTGTTTGTGATTGGCCTGCTGTTCAGAACAGTGCACGCGATAAAGAATTAATACTAATAACCCACCACAAACTTTATAAGTAATTAACGGCATAAAAAAGCAATAAAGAAGCCCAGTACTGAGAAGCAAAAGAGAGAAAGAAAGAGGTGACGTGTGGGTCGCACAATCGGCGTGATAGCTATCAAGGGAGGCGTTGGAAAAACAACTGTAGTCGCAAATCTTGGCGCGGTGCTTGCCCACGAATTTAACCAGCGTGTGCTTATTCTTGACGCAAATTTTTCAGCAGCAAATCTGGGCTTGCATTTCGGCATTGTCAACCCTGAAATAACGCTTCATGACGTGCTGGCAGAAAAGCACGACATCAAAAAAGCTATTATCTCCCATGGCCGCATGGACATTATTGCCGGAAGCCTGGTGCCAAAAAAAGTTGACCCGCTCAAGCTTCGCAGCAAACTAAACCAGCTGAAAAAAGAGTATGATTTTATTCTTATCGATTCGTCCCCAGCGCTGAATGAGGAAATCCTCGCAACTATGGTTGCTGCCGACGAGCTCATGGTGGTCACAACACCCGATTATCCCACGCTCAGCTGCACCATGCACGCGGTCAAAGTCGCCAAGCGACGCGGCACGCCAATCACCGGCATTATCGTCAATAAAAAGCGCAATCAGCTGTTTGAGCTCACCACTGAAGAAATCGAAGAGGCAACTGAAACACCTGTTATTGCAGTTGTCCGGGATGATGTGCGTGTGCTTGAAGCGCTTGCCGCAACAACACCCGCAACGATTTATGGGAATGTGACTGATGTGGTGGTTGAGTACCGCAAACTCGGAGCGGCACTACTGGGAGAAACGTATCGTGATCCCCGTTTCCTCAACCGCATGCGGGATGCATTGTTCAAGACCGATACGGCAAAGCATGAAGTCAACCGCGCGGTGCTCGGCAGCCCGCTTGCAAAAAAGTAGGAATGAACTCGCCATGATTTCTTTTAGCACCTATGTTCTGGTTGCACTTTTCGCGTACGGAGGCACCCTTGCTGGCGTGGGGACAAGTATTCTTGCGTCAGAAGAATTAAAATCAGGCCGTGTATGGCTCGCCCGCAGCAGAAAGATTTGGTATGTGCTACTCATTGCCGCCACCCTTTTTTTTCTTGTAGTAAGCCCATGGAGCATACCGGTCATCTTTCTGGGGTTTCTCTGTGCGTACGTCAATAAAATTTTTGTCGGCCCAATGGTGCACGTGTATGTTGGTTTTCTTTTTTTTCTTGCAGGCCGCGACCTCGCCTTTTTGTTGACCAGTGCAGTCGCCGTGTTCCTATTTTATTTCACCAGCGGGGCAGCCGGCATGGCCCATGGAAAAGGTGATGTCAGAAAACGAATGAAAGCGGTGCTTCTCCGGCATCTTCCCTTTTTTGCGTGTTTGCCGCTGTATGCGTTATATATTTTTTAGGGGTTTTTGCTTGTTTAGAAATAATTGAAAAAAAACAGCGCAACCAGCATGCCGAGCACAATGCCTCCGGCAACTTGGAGGGGTGTATGGCCGAGCACCTCGCGAACTTTTGTCACGCCCTTCTGTTTCACGCTGCGCAAAACCTGAATCATCTGGTTGATACGTCGAGCTGTTTCACCGGCTTCGCGCCGCACGCCAACCGCGTCAGCCATGACAATCAGCGAAAAAAGCAGTGCCACGGCAAAAACGGAAGTGTCTGCTTTGATGAGGTAGAGCGTCGTGGTCAGCGCCGTGGCCATAGCGGCGTGGGTTGAGGGCATGCCACCCGGCTCAAAGAGTAATAATGAGAGGTCGACCTTTTGATGATTCAAAAAATGAAGCGCGACTTTGATGCCTTGCGACAGAATCGCTGAGGTAACCACCGGAAAAAAAAGTTCATTGAAGCTCATAGAATCACCACACTCACCATTTTTTTATTTTGCGCTGGCTCACCATTAAAAAGCCCATGATAACGAAGATTATAGGGATGCCGATTGTCGGGACGCCGAAAAAATAGAGTGCAGGAAAGACGATACCATTCACCGTAATCGGCACGCCTTCAAAAAAAGTAGTGTGATTCATGATGTTGAAACGGGCAAGCCGTGCAATGCCGCAGAGCAGGAAAAAGATACCGCCTACCAGCGCGGGAACCGTACGCTCTGCAAGCAAGTAGCCAAACAGCGCTGGCGCAACGCTGAACGAAACTGTATCTGCCAACGAATCAAGCTCTTTTCCAAACAGGTGCGCCTGATGCCGCCAACGCGCGATTCTGCCATCAAGCCCATCAAGGACTGCGGCGACAAGCATGCCAATGCTGGCGAACGCAAATTGGTGCTGAAACGAAAAAATGATTGACAAAAATCCTGCACCAGCGCCGAGCAGAGTAATGCTGTCAGCGAGGGTTATCAGTTTTGTTATTTTCATCGAAGCCACCGCTCATTTGTTGCAATAACAGTTTTGCCGCCAACGACTTTTTGCCCTTCATGGACCGCAAGTTTGTACTTTGCCGGGAAGATGAGGGTTACTTGGCTGCCCATTTTGATGACACCAAGTGACTGCCCTTTTTCAACGTGATCATTTTTTTTGACAAAGCAGCGAATGCGCCGCGCGACGTAGCCGGCAATCTGAATCACCTTTATTTTTCCAAAGTGAGTGTTCATCAGGATTTCATTTTTCTCATTTTCCAGCGCTGCTTTCATCGTGTATGCCTTGCGTACTGCGTTTTTCCATTTTCCTTTTTCATGGTGTGTGTACAGAATCGTGCCGGTGGTCGGCGCTTTCTGGAAATGCACATCGCTCAAGTGCATGACAATGTCGATGAGAAAGCAATCGTTGTCAACATCTTCAGTGAGTGTTTTTATTTTTCCCCAGCCTTTTTGCAGCGTGACATATTTTCTGGTGGTACGAATGATGCGCGCAATTTTTCCATGCGCTGGGCTCACGATATTATTTCCCGGTGTCGGCTCAATAAGCGGATTGCGAAGTGTGTACGAATAGAACAGAAATGCCGCTGCAGTAAAGAGGAGGGAGACGTAGATAAGCGCTATCACCATACTTTTATACAGCCACTGGTTCTTTTTAAAGTTGTTGGTTAGTGCTGAACAAAAACTATATAAACTAACGGTTGATTGGGCAATTTACTCAGGCCCCCATAGCTTAGCCGGTAGAGCGTGCGGCTGTTAACCGCAAGGTCGCCAGTTCGAGTCTGGCTGGGGGCGTATTAATTCTTTTAGAGGTCTGTGGTTTGAGGTCTGAAGTACGTTAAAAAAATGCGCTGCGCAGAGAATTATTTTTTATCCATTGTTAGATATTCTATCCCAGTATATGGAATCCGGTGAACTCTACGGAGACACGAGTATATTGAAGAACCTGGCCAGCCTTAGGTGGGACAAGAGTATATTTAATAATCTCGCCATCCTTATTAAATTCTAATTTTTTTAATGCCGGATTTTGTCGCACTAAATTACCTACTTCTACACGGTAGCCTCCGGTGGGAGCAGAAAGATAGTTATTACGCAAACCCTGCGCATTCAGTTGATCAACAATTGTCTGCACCGTGTCGCCTTCTCCTGCGATAATTTCATACGTTTCATATCGGGTAGTATGGCCAATTGTGGGTTGGACTGTTTCTTCTCCAACTTTTTCGATTTCAGCGCCAGTGGCAGTAGAAGCTACCCCTCCAACACCTAACGCAACAATCAGTGCAAGATCTTTTGGTTTCATAAGGTTTAGGATATCTCCAGATATAAAAAGATTCTGTAACTTGAGTCATATCACTCCTTATTTTAATTCTTCTCCCGTCGCAAACTTCCACAACAGCTTAAAATAATTTGTATACGACGCTGCCATGCGTTCATCGTCGATAATCACGCCAAATGGCTCATCCGCCCAGATAAAAAAAGAAACCTTGTTGTCATACACATTCGTCGTTGCCGGACTGTCGTATTCTTTGGGAAGAAATGCAGCACGCGTGCAGGGCAAAGTATTCAGGTAGGCAATCCGTTCCTGTGCATTTTCATTGTAGAGATGGTACTGCCATTGTTTTTGCCGCATGCGCCGTTCATGGTAAATGACTACAAATGATTTCATGCGCTCAGAAACATCGCGGGGAATGCCAAAGGAATAGATAGGAGCACCAGAAGCAAGCTGGTCGTCGGTCATCGCCTTAATGCCGGCAATGCCTTCAAAGATATGCGCTTTTGGCTTGGGGCCCGCGAGCTGGGCATGCATTTTTAATTCAGGCACGAGCCGGCTGAGCTGGAGTTTTTTTTCTTCCATCAGCGAACACACAGCCGCAGGGTCTGTTGCCTGAAATATTTTTTTCTCGTTCTGAAAAATGTAGGTGACAAGGCCGAGTGCAATCAGTTTTTCCAGAGCATCATAGACATTCGGCCGGTGGATGTCCATTTTTTCAGCAACTTCGCCGGCAGTAGACGGGCCGCGCTGAAGAAGCCGCACATAGACTTTGATTTCATTTTTGCCGAGACCGATTGCTTCAAGTATCTGGTATCGTTCAGGAAGTTCCATAAGAATTATTTGATGACGACTGTTTTTACGATTTCGGCCAGTTTTTTGTCATTGGCAAAGCCGGGCTGGTCACCCTCATCATATAATTGGAGGATGACTGTTTTTTCACCACTGATGTCTGAAAACTGGAACTTGGAAAGGTCAATCGTTGCCTTGAGGCGCTTTGCTGTTTCAAGCACGGCGTATTTTTTGATGAGCGGCGATGCTTTATACGCGCCGCTGGTTTTTTCATCAAACGCATACGCTTTTATTTTTGGAATGAACGCTTTTCCCCGATTTTCAAGGGTAAACGAAACGTCAGTTACCTTGCCGCCCCAGTCGCGCGTTGCGGTCTTGATGTCTTCAAGCGTCAAGGTCACGTCGCCTGCGGCGCTGGTTGCGCTGGTGCCTTCGGTAACGAGTGGTGTTGGTTCAGATTCAGCAGACGGTACAACTGGTTCTGCTGGAATAGTTTGTTCAGGAAGCGGCACAACGGGTGCAGAAAGGGTTTCTATTGGTTTTTCTGCTGGGGAGACCGGCTGGTTTGCCAACGCAATCCCTTCGCCAACGGCAACGCCAACCACGTTGCCTTCAACGCCTGAAGTGTCTGCACCAACAAGGTTCCAGGGAAACAGGGTGTAAAAGGGATTGTAAAAAAAGGAGACTGCAAAAAAGAGGAAGAGGAAGAGCAGCACGCCGCGCATAACGCGGTTGGGTGAAAAACTGACGGTGACTTCTTTTTTTTGCTCGCTCGCGCGAGGTGCAGGCCGGACGGTTACCTTGGGCTCCGGATGGAGCTCTAGTTTCTTCTTGCCAAAGAAGCTTTTCTTTTCTTCTTTTTCTACGTTGTAGGGCTTCGGCTTTGCCTTTTCAATTTCATCATCAGAAAACAAGCGCTCTTCTGCCGCCCGAATCTCGTCACTGGTCAGGTTGCCCATGCGCCAGAAAGAAGGTTCCAGATATATAAAGATTGTTGTGTGATGGAGAGTTTAAAAACGATAACAGAAGGTTTAAATAGGTATTTAAATCACCCTCTTAAAAATGGCACTCGTCGAACAATTTTCGGCATTTGAAGATGATCTTATTAGGCAATTCCATGCGCTTGGTTTTTTTCGGAATTTCAACAGGCTTTCTGATACTGATTTGAGAGAGTACCTTACCCAAAAATGGTTCTTGTCAATGAACTTTGTTGGCTGGTATGATCGGGCGATTAATGCGCTGAACGATCCAGAAGCAAAGGAAGTGTTAAAAAAAATTGTGCATGATGAAACGCCCCGCGGCGCCCCATCGCATCGTGAAGATTTGCTTGCTGATTTAGAAGCCATTGGCATTTCCCGCGCAGACGTTTTATCGGCGCGCCCTACCCGAACAACGCAACGATCATTGATGCGGTTAAATCAGCTTGTTGCGTTCACGGATGATCCTGATTATGACCTTCGTGTTATGAGCGCGTTGCGCATTGCCGGAGAAATTTTGGTTGCTGAAGAATATCGGCACGTTGTTCCAGAACTTGAACAACGGTATGGCTTAACACCTGAACGTTCCCGCTTTTATGCGCCCCATTTTTACCATGATAGAAAGGACAGCGAAACTGGGCAACATACGCATTCATTTGAAAGCGTTCTTGAACGCCTCATTTCAGACGAAGGAAAATTACGCATTGCCACGGAAAGTGCTGAACACGCGTTTCAGGTGCGAACGTATTTCCACAACCAATTTGACGCACGACTTCGTGCACGAAAAGCACTTCCTCTTGCAGGTTTTGCAGCTGCGGCAGTGGCACTTATGTGTTACGTTGGTTCGCAGATTTCGCAGAAACCTGTTTCTTCGCCGCCTCGTTCACCGCCAAGCAGAACAAATTTGCCGGAAGCAGGAGTTCAGTTTTATCTTCAAGCTGACCGCTGGCTCTTACAAAGGTATGAAGAAACAAGAGATAGACAGTACCTGAAAAATATTGGCACGTTTGAAGCAGCTCGTGATGTGTGGGGTCCCGGGCCGTAATCACAGCTCAATTATCTTCCCTTTCTTCCCCACATTAATTACGCGTGTCCTGCCGATTTTTTCCTCGATGCCTTCTGCCTCGTGAACGTGGCTGCAGAGCAGAATGTCCGGCTGCAGTTCTTCAACGGCTTTGCGCACGCCCTTGCTGCCTTCGAAGAATTTGCTGAACTGCTCCATCTTGGTACCGGCAGGGTGGATGTGGGTCATCATGATTTTTTTCTTGAGGTACTTGATTTTGTCAAAGCTTTTCTTCAACAAGCCATGCGCTTCTTCTTCAGTGACTTCTTGAAACGGCCCAACATTTGTGGTGCCGCCACAACCGAAAATGCCGACGTCCTTATAGCGAATGGAGTAGCCGTGCATGTTCTTGACATCGTCGCCGTACAGTTCAGCAAGAAAATCAACCGTTGCAATGCTTTCATGGTTGCCTGGAATGACGAGCACTTTTTTATGTTTCTTCAGGAACGGACCGATGATGTTGTCTGTGCTTTGCTCGTTGTACGTGATGTCGCCGCATAACACGACGAGGTCGACGTTTTCTTTTTCTGCCCGGTCTGCCAGTTTCTTGATGAGTGTGGTGTCGCCGTGCACATCGCCGGCAGCGAGAATTTTGAGCTTTTCATGTTCTTTTTTTTCTTCTTTTTTTTGTTCCATCAGTTTCACGAAGTGCTAACGCCTTTTAATACTTACGCTTTCAGCGTCAAGAAAAATGAGTGTTGAGGGCGCTGCTGTTTTTTGGCCTTCGTCGATAATGAAATCAACCGCTGCTTTGAGGTCAGGATCCACATCATCACTGCTCGTCATAAACGCTGCGCCGCTCTTGTTGACGCTCGTCGTGACAAGAGGGATGCCGAGTTCGGCGATGACCGCACTCACCCAGTGGTTTGGAATCCGGACGCCGAGTGTCTCTTTGCCAACCGTGACGCTGTCAGCAACGCACTTTTGTTTCATGTTCATGACGAGCGTGTAGGGGCCGGGAAGTTTTGCGAGCCATTCGCGTGCAGCGGACGTGACATCGAGGTTTTCTTCAATCCAACCGAGCGACGGTGCGATGACAGAAAACGGCGCGTCTCCACGTCCTTTTAATTCGCGAATTTTTTTGACTGCGTTATGGTTGAGCGCGCTGCAACCGATGCCATAAATCGTGTCGGTTGGGTACACGAAGACTGCGCCGTCAAGGATTTTGGTAAAATACTGCTCCTTGTTCGCAAGGAACTCATCTTTGGTAATAATCAAGCTCATAGAATAAAAGAAAAAAACAGGAGTTTTTAAACCTTCCCCTGTTTAATCCTCCAGCAACGCCTCCTGCGCATAGCCAAAGTCGTTGATGAAGTCAACACGCTGTTTGTAGTCCCTCCATTCAAGGAAGTCACCAAAAAAGTGCCGTTGGAGTGCCGCGAGCATAGTCTCACCTCCTAACAGAGCGCTGCTGCCAGCCGCTCGTCCAAAAAGAGCTCGTTGTGCTGCAGGTCATGGATTGCTTCTGCAATCAGCTGGTCGTTGATGTGCACCGTTTGTTCATTTTTCCGCTGGATGAGCGGCTGGCGTCGAATCATAAATTGATGGTTTTCTTGGTCTGTTGGTTGCATGGGTTCACCTCTTTTTTTCTCTGATTTATGGCTGGGGCGGGGGTTATCGATTGAGCGTTTGCTGTTTGACGCACTGGAAAAACAGTTGGTTGATGCTGGTTGTTGACATTTGGTTATTCATCGAAATCACCTCGTTTGCGATACCCTATTTAGAATCAGCCGGCTTTATATACCTCACGCGGGTGTTTGTCCAGTGTCCAGTGGTGGAGAATAATGCCTGCTGCCGCAAAAAATGATGCTTATAGACAGCAATGGCACTGGACAGGCAAAGATTTAAAAAATGCCAATTTCTGCAAATGGACATGAACAAACGCCTTCATCTTATGATCCACGGTCGCGTGCAGGGCGTGTTTTTCCGGAGGTTTGTGTGCGAACAGGCACAACGCCTTGGGCTGACAGGACATGTCCGGAACACGAACAACGAAGTTGAGATTGTCGCAGAAGGCGATGAGAAGGTTCTGCAAGAACTCGTGATGGTGTGCCGAAAGGGGCCGACGGCGGCACGCGTGGATAAGATTGATGTTGAAGAAGAGAAATGGACGGGAGAGTTTATGGGATTTGTGAGGAGGTATTGATTAGATTAGTTGAGATAGTCACACATAATTATTTAAAATCATCCAGCGTCGTCACACCTGATGGTGAGAATGTTATCATCGTGGTGTTGCCGTCTGGTCCTCCTCCAACTTTTTGCACGTTGAGGTATTTATTTTCAGCCAGCTTGTTGATTTTGCGCTGGAATGTTTTATACCCGCCGGCGCCGCCTTCTTCTTGGTATTTTTTGAAGATGTCGCCGATTTTCTGGCCGGAACATTTTTTTATCAGGTCGAGAATAAACCGTGACTCATCCTCTAAAGCGTCTTTTTTCTTGATGGAAAACTCTTCGAGCTTTTTGACCGCAGCAGCCATGTGCGCTGGCATGATACTTCGCGACGCTGCATCTTCTGCTGCGTTGCCCGCTTCTTTTAACAGATATAATCCGGAGCGCACGTCGCCGAGCGTGTATGCCTTGTCCGCTGCCTGCAAAAATGCCTCTTCCTGCCAGACATCGGGCACAAAGGAGTATTTCATGCGGTCGCGCAGAATGCCAACAACTTGTTCTTTGGTGTAGGGGCGAAATTCAAGAATTTCCGCCACGAGCCGCGATTTGATGCGCTGGTCAAGCTCGGCCAGCCAGGTCTTGTGGTTTGTCACGAGAATGATGCTCTTGCGATAAATCTCTTCCAGCAGTTGGTACAAAAGGTCGGTGTCCTCTAATTTGTCAACTTCGTCGAGCACAAACACCGCTGCTTTTTTGTTGAGCAAGTCTTTGACAATTTTGAATAATTCATCCCCACGCTTGTTGTGGGTGAATTTGTATTCAAGCTTTTCGCACATTTCTAGAATTACTTTGAAGCTGGAATTTTTCTGCCAGCAGTTGATGTAGAATGGAATAACGGCGTCACAGGTTTCGTCGGTTTCTTCCAGCTCTTTCATGATGTGCCGGAGTACTACGGTCTTGCCGATGCCCGGCGGGCCGTGGATAAAGATATTTCTGCCGGTGCGCTCGGCAATCAACGGCTTGATGCACAGCGCAATCTGGCGCTGTTCTGCTTCGCGGTAGGGCACGAGTTTTGGGATGAAATCATAGTCGAGTGGAACAGGATCGCGAAACAAGCTTTCGCCGCTTCCGAGCATATTCTTGAAAAGAGCCATGAAAGAGGAGGATTTGATTCCTATTAAATATTTTTGTATGCCTCACAACAATATTTATAAAGTTACTGCACTCTTTTTCTCTACAAAAAAGGGTGAAACCATTCCTGATATTCCGATTCCTGAAACAGCGCTCGCATCGCCGCAGATGTATAATCGCGTTCTCGCTGTGGTGAATGATGCAACGCACACGCTCACCACGCGGCCGCTGACAACGGTTGCCTCGCTCAAAATAGCATACGATGTGTACGAGCGCGCAAAAGCAGCCATGGAAACCCTGCCGCACAGCAACGGAAGGGCCATTGCACAGGAACGGCTCATGTTTCTCTATCGATATATTACTGATTCGCGCCGGCTCCTGATTTCTGACGACTTCAACAACAAAACTGAGTTTATCGTCAATCTGATTGACAAAGCAACACATTGCATCGAAGAAAACAAGCCGGATGATGCTTCACAGCTCTACAGCAAGGCGCAGGAACTGTTCTCTGCGCTGCCTGACGAGCCAACGCTGCTGCACAAGAAAGAAAACACCCGAAAGCATCTCGGAGAACTGCACGAACGAATTGTGCACCGAAAAGAAATTGAGCAGGACCAGCGGTTTTATAGAACATTCCATTCAGTCGAAATGCTGCTCGACCGGGCTTCTACACTCGCAAAAAAAGATTCGGTTGGCGCGCGAAAAACCTATGACGACGCGCTGAAAGTGTACCGCTCATTAAACGTGCCGGCAGCATTTGTCTGGAAAAAAGCAGCAGTGCGCAAGCGCATCCATGCGGTTGAAGCGCAGCTCAAGCCGAGCAAAAAAGAATTTTATGCGCCGCTGGAACACACCTTGTCTCACGAGCTGGTTGAATTGATTGCCGGCGATCATTCCCTTAAATCCCAAGCGGGATTTTCCGAAATGGTCAAACTTCTTACCGAACTTGATTCCTGTTCTGTTGCGCACATCGGCGAGGCTCGTGAACTATTCACATCTGCGAAAAAAAAGGCAGCGTCGTTCACCGGCGACAAGCGCGCATTGAATGCCTGTTTCGCAAAAATACGCGCGCGGCTCGAGCTGTTTTCCACGTTGGAAAAAATTCAGCACGTGCGAAGCGCCGGAGAGGTTCATACGCTCCTTGCGGAAACCCAGCGGCGCTCATTGGTGTACAACCAGCGCTATCCACACGACCACGCATGTACCGACGCGGTGTACGAAGAATGCGCACTGCTTAATTCGCTCATGGAAGAAGGGGTTACTGCGGGTGAAGTGGCGCGAGCTGTTTCACATTCGTAATGTTTCTGGGCGTAATTGTTCTGCAGCTCTCCGGTACAATCCCACGTCTGGTTCTCTGAACATTTCTCTGCCGTGCGCCGCATGATACGCCCCAAGCGTCTGTTCCCGAAAGAGCGGCTGTCTCAAATTGCCAATCACTGTAATCATTGCTGTGTACATTGACTGGATGACCCCTTCATAGCTTTCGCGAGTGGTGGTTGCAGTATCGGGTTGCGTTTGAAAGTGTCGAAGGTGGCCAGCAAAGTCCCCGTCAAAATACCGTGTTGCGTGCGCTGCAAAATCGCGCTGTATCCGCCAGTTGCCTTTTTCCGAAAGCACAAAACCAAGCGCTTCAGAGGGCGTTACTGCTTTTTTTTCAGCAGCCAGCCTGACACTCTCCAAAAAAATACCAGCGAGAAAAATATCATCTTGTGCACGGCCATACTGCATCGTCGCGGTGCGTAATGCTGCTTCAAACTCGTGCGCTGGCTGATATGCTGGTTCAATAAACAACGCAGCAAAATTAATTCCCGCAAGGTCGTCGAGGCTCATGGCCGCGCCTCCTGTCTTGTTAGCAAACGAGCGTATGCTTCTCGTTTTCCTTCGATGCGGTCACCGCACAGGTCGAGCCGATGATGGTGCTCGAACTGAAAGCCGCGTACAGCCAGAAGCGTCATAAGATCGGCAGTTTCTCCAAGGACACAGAGGTACGAAATTTCACCATAACTATGTATAGGTATCGTTGCGTCAGGTGAACAGCGTTGCACAACCTCGTGCCGCGCCTCTTCTTCGAGATGAGGCAAGCCAAAGATGCACCTTGTTCCAAGCTGTTCCTTGGCAAAAAGCGCGAGGCTACGAGTCTGTTCGTCAAGCAGTGTTGGTTTTTGTCCTCGTAATAATTCGGAACTGGCATACGGTACGAAAAGAAGTGCATGCGCTGGATCAGCTGCAATCGTGCTGATGCGCTCTTTCCAGAGTGCTTCAAGCAGGCGTGCATACTCGTGCCCAGGCATATCGCCAGGAAACTGTCCTTGTATAAATGCGCCAACTTTAGCATACGGAGTTCGCAAAAACTCTCCGTCGTACGGAATCGGATTTCTCATGCCAAAAAACGGGTGTACGAGCACGTCGAGTGATTCAATTGGTGGCTGTTCGTTATTCATTGTTCAGCACCTTCAGCATTTCTTCTTCCTTGAAATGGAGCGGTCCGGGAATGATGAGGCAGTGCAACGGTTTTCCAAAGTTATGCTTCATCAATTCTTCAACCGAGCCGTATTTGATAACAGCATCTTCATGTCCCATACGCGCGCATCCTACAACGAATGTTTTTTCCGTGACGATGTCTTGTTTTCGCTTTTTCTCGATGTCCAGCAGAATGTTCAGCGCGTCGTTAATTGTCATGAACCGTTCGCTTCCCTGTTCCATTTTGATATCCAGCAGGCACAGCGTGTGCGCGCCAATGGATTTGTTCTGCGCAATGACATCGTAAAAACTTTCCGGCTGGTGATTTTTTTCCGGGAATACAATGCTTGTTGTTTTGCCAAATTTGTAGAGCTCAAGGCCGGTGTTTGCCACCGCGTTGATGATGGATACATTGTTGATAACCGTAACCGGAATATTTTTTTCCTTTGCACGCAACATAAGGTCAGTGTGCGTTGTCGCGCCAAACACATCACCCACCACAAGGAAGGCAACATCTTCTTGTTCCGCATCCTTTAGGATGGTTTCTTCTGCGTGTGACTCAACCAGCGTGCGGTCGGCGGAAATGAGCGGCTTGCCGTAGAATTGTTCAAGCACCTCTTTCGAACACCCTAATTGTGATGTATAGGTCTCAATATATAGTTTTGAACACTTTTTAACCGCTTCAAGGCCATGCAGGGTGATGTCTTTTTCTGTTCCAAGGCCGAGGCCGATGAGGTATAAAGCCATTTTAACAGAGAATTATGTGTTTCTTTTTAAACCTTTCGACATATATACTGCAACATATATGTTAGAATACAAATATATTTTTATATCTAATGTTCGTTTATAAATAGAAAAAAAGGGTTTGAGTTTTTGGCGAAACTCAAGCAACGACGAAATCGATATTGGCGAAAAACGGATTTTATCACACAAATTGGCGTTTGTGTAAAACAATTGGCGATTTCTAAAAAGAGTAGAGTACAAACTAGTATATAAAGTTTTTGCTAGCCTGTACGCTTACACGCCTCAAAAGCGAGGCATCAAACAAAAAAACAGCCTAAAAAAATAAAAAAGGGGGTAGGAACATGGACTTCCTGGTCGAAAACGCAGTACAAAAACATGAGGATGAGTTAAAACAACTCAGTGCCCAGCAGGCAAACATCAAGGTGATTGGTGTAGGCGGCGGCGGCAACAATATGGTGAACTGGCTCTACAAAAAAGGAATTAAAGGAGCCGAAATCATCGCAGTCAACACCGATGCGCAGCACCTGACGGTGACTGACGCTGACAAGAAATTCATCATCGGCAAAGACCTCACTCGAGGCCTTGGCTGCGGCGGATTTCCCCAGCGTGGCGCAGAGGCGGCAAAAGAATCAATGCAGCACATCAAGGAAGCATTGAAAGATGCTGATATGGTCTTTGTCTGTGCAGGCCTTGGCGGCGGCACTGGAACAGGGGCAGCCCCAGTCATTGCTAAAGTAGCAAAAGACAACGGTAGCATTGTTATTGGAACAACAACCATGCCGTTCAAGATTGAGCGCGCGAGAATTGACAAGGCAGAATTTGGCCTGCAGCAGCTCCGCCAGGTTTCTGACACGGTTATTGTCATCGACAACAACCGCCTCGTGTCAATCGCCGGCAACCTGCCCGTACAACAGGCATTTGCTGTTGCAAACGAGCTCATCTCAACCATGATTAAAGGTATCGTTGAAACAATCGCGGTGCCCAGCTTGGTCAACCTCGACTACGCAGACGTCAAAACCATCATGACTGATGGCGGCGTTGCAGCAATCGGCGTCGGCGCTTCTGACACGTCAAACCGTGTTGATGAAGCAGTCCGCGGCGCATTGAGCAATCCGCTCCTCGACATCAGCTACCAAGGCGCAACTGGCGCCATCATCCACATCCACGGCGGGCCTGACCTGACGCTGGATGAAATCAACCGCGTCGGCGAGCAAATCACCGAAGCGATGGATGCTGATGCCAACGTCATCTGGGGCGCACGCGTCACCGAAGACATGAAGGGCAAGCTGACGATAATGACCATTATCACGGGCGTTAAGTCGCCATGGATACTGGGCAAAGGCGACGGCCGCAAGAACTTCAACGCGTCACGCGTCAATGAAGAGCTTGGGATCGAAATGGTCCGTTAATATTTTTTTCTTAGTTTTTCTTTGCCTTCATTTTTTTACCACCCCCAAACCAAAACGATGAAGGCAGGTGGGATCCCCGGGTTCCTGGGGATTCTTTTTATTTTTTTTACAACACCTGTTAGTTCTAAGACTCAAAAAATTGACAACAACCAGAAAAAGAACGAAAAAAAGAAAATAGAAAAATAAAAGAAACAAAACAGTTACATATCTTCAACGCTGGTAATTTTCTTCAGCACGGGAAAGCGCGCCTTGGTGCCGCTGCCCCACGTGTGAAATTCAATCTCGCCCATAACTTCTTTGCCGCGCGCTGGCTTTCCTGAAATAAGGCGCTGTTTGTCCTTTCCTGAAAAGGCGACACGGGACTGGCTGCCTTGCGGCGAATTTGCCATCGTCAGCCGGCCGTTGTGAAATCGCATTGTTGCTTTAACCATATGAATACCTCCATTTTTACGTTTAGTTGATGTATTTTTTGATGTTATTCGACTAATTCAGCAAGATAATTGTACTTGGTGCTCTGGTCAGCGACGTCCAAGAATTTGAACTTGACCGGCGAACCGGTGCTCATGCCGCGCTTCTTGAGCAACTGCCTACCGCCCTTGAGTTTTATTGGGCGGGAATGATTGAGCCCTTGACCGCGCGTCGGCACCACACCTGTTTGTTCATCATTAATTTTTCCCTTGTAAATAAGCGTTCGTGGCATACTCATCACCTCTTTTTTGAATGGAATGGAGAGATTCTTTTTAATGTTTTCCCTTTTGCTTTTCGTCCTCTGGTTTTTTTGAAAACTTTTCTTTGAAATAGCGCATGAAGCGTTTTCCCTGCTGGCCGGCTTCTTTTTTTGCGCTTTTTGCAAATTCTTCATACTGCAGGCTGTAATCCCACAAGATAGCGTTCATGTTTCTGAACCGGTTGCCGTAACGCTGGAGATAGACAATAGTTTCCAGCATCATGCGGGGAGGTGCAGGCACTTCTTCGTCGGCATAGCCGATGGTAAGCACGCTGATTGGTGTTGCACGCTCGGGAATGGCGAGCGCAAGCCGCATCATCATCTCGTCAAACGCGCTGACGAGGCAGCAGCCAAGCCCTTCTGCAGTTGCCTGCACCATCATGTTTTCTGCGGCGCAGGAGCAGTCCTCAATTGTGTATTTTTCACCAGCCTTGCCGTAGTACTGGATTGTTCGTTCAGGAATGCTGCAAATGACAACGTGCAGTGGCGCGGTTTCCATCCAGACCTGATTCACACAGGCACGCGCAATTTGTTTTCTGGTTTCGTCGTCCGTGACAATGATAAACTTCCAGTCCTGGACGTTGCCAGCTGAAGGAGCGTATTCTCCGGCAGTCAGAATGTTGATAAGCTTGTCCCATTCAACAGGAAGATCCTTGTACTTGCGAATACTTCGCCGCCGCTTGATGAGCTCAAGCACCTCTTTGGGGTCCATACCGGTTCTTATTGATTTTTGGTTAATAAATGTTGTGCTCTTGGTTTCGAGTAAAACTTTAAAAACAATCACCTCTCCTTACAATGTATGAAATACGCCTTCCTCGTTGAACTGTACGAACAGCTGGAACAAACAGCCAAGCGCCTTGAAAAAACACGCGAGCTTTCGCTGTTTCTGAGAAAAGTGCCGGAGGATGACCTTGATAGCATTGCGCTTCTGCTGCAGGGAAGAATCTTTCCAGCGCACGACGAAAATACTATCGGCGTTGCTGCGCGACTTGTGCTTAAGGCAATCAGTGTAGCCACTGGCATCGACCAAACAAAAGTGGAGAAGGAATGGAAAAAAACTGGCGACCTCGGCGTCACTGCCGAGCATTTGACCACCGGAAAAAAACAGCGCACGCTCGTCAGCAGCCATCTCACCGTGCGCAAAGTGTTTGAGAACCTAAGAAAGCTTGCCACCATTGAAGGTGAAGGAACGGTTGATAAAAAAATGCAGTTGATTGCAGAACTGCTCACCAGCGCCGAGCCGAAAGAAGCGAAATATATCATACGCACAGTACTTGAAGACCTGCGCGTTGGTGTGGGTGATGGAACGCTGCGCGATGCGATTGTGTGGGCGTTCTTTGAAAGCGAAACAAAACTTAACTACGACGAAAAAGAAAAAACAATCACGCCGGAAAATCGTGAGGAGTACAACAAGCTCGTCGCCGCAGTGCAGAAAGCATACGACGTCACTGCTGATTTTGGTGCGGTTGCGCTCAACGCAAAAACCAAAGGCCTTAAAGGCATTGAAAAAGCAGACATCACCATTGGCAAGCCGCTCAAGGTGATGCTGTTTCAGAAAGCAGACGACCTCAAAGATGCGTTTGAACGGGTGGGAAAGCCGGCAGCGTTTGAATTCAAATACGACGGCTTCCGCCTCCAAGTCCATAAAAAAGGAGGTGTCATAAAACTATTCACCCGTCGGCTTGATGAAGTAACACGGCAATTTCCTGATGTGGTTGACGCGGTTGCAAAACACGCCAAAAGCGATAATTTTATTCTCGACGCTGAAGCAGTTGGCTTTGACCAAAAAACAAAAAAATACCTTCCATTTCAGAGTATCTCGCAGAGAATCA
Organism: Candidatus Woesearchaeota archaeon; assembly: GCA_030651375.1. Classification (NCBI taxonomy): domain Archaea; kingdom Nanobdellati; phylum Candidatus Woesearchaeota; species Candidatus Woesearchaeota archaeon. Next base: position 109,634 of record JAUSFM010000014.1, read on the forward strand.
AGCGCAAGTATGACATCAAAGAAATTGCAGAAAAATTTCCCGTCGAGCTCAACGTATTTGACCTCATGGCCTACAACGGCGAAAATGTGATGGACAAGCCGTTTATTGAGCGCCGCAAGCTCATTGAAAAAGTTGTTTCATCCACCAAATCAAAAATTGTTGTTGCTAAACATATTATCACGAGCGACTTGAAAGAAGCGCAGAAATTTTACGAGGAAAGCTTGGCCCACGGCGAAGAAGGTGTCATGGCAAAAAATTTGGAAGGTATCTACAAGCCCGGCTCGCGGGTTGGCTTTGGCGTGAAAGTCAAGCCGACCATGGAAACGCTGGACTTGGTGATTGTGGGCGCGGAGTGGGGTGAAGGAAAACGCAGCGAATGGCTGAGCAGTTTTACCCTTGCGTGCCAAGACGATGATGGAAAACTGCTGGAAATCGGCAAGGTCGGCACGGGCATCAAGGAACTTGAACAAGAGGAAGGCGGCGACGTGACATTTGACGATTTGACCAAAGAATTGAAACCCGCAATTATCGAGGAGAAAGGCAAGGAAGTCAAAGTAAAGCCAAAACTGGTGATCGAAGTTGCATTCGAGGAAATCCAGAAAAGCCCGACGTATTCATCTGGTTACGCATTACGATTTCCACGGCTGATTCGCCTGCGCGAAGACAAGTCAAAAGCAGATATTTCGACGATAACACAGGTGGAGAAGGCGTATAAAGGACAACGGGGACGGTAGGAATAATTATTTTCTTTTCTTCCGCTCGCTCAGCTTCACCATCTTTGCCAGCGCCACAACACCCCAGACCACTTGCAGAATAATAAACGGCATGCTCTTGAGCGAGTAGGAGTAGTACGCCAACGCCGCAGCGCCGACCAGATTTAACAGATTGTATTCATACGTGTCAGTTGCTTCGTAGAATTCATCCCAGAAAAAGGCAATCAGGATACACACGAGACCAACGCTGCCGATATAGATTGGCTCAATGATCATGCGCGGCCTCCTTCACCGTAATGTTCGGCAACATCGCTGATGGACCATGGCTTGCAGTCGTCTTTTCTGAAGCCCAGCTTTTTCGCCAGCGCGTAGATTTTCGGCAGTGACGCTGATTTGACTTCGAGAAACACGGGAATAAAGCGGTGCGCATCGAGATGCTTGTCAATCTGAACTATACAGCCCTTGAGGGAGTACATGGTTCTGTGTTTTTTCATCACCCACCACGGCGTGCACCCCAGACTTTCCAGCAGTGCTTTTGCCGCGGCAAAATCAGAAACAACAATTTTATGCTCCTTAAACACGCGGCCCGGGCCGTTACGAAGGTTCTGCTTAAACGTGAGTGTCGCAGTTTTTCCTTCCTGCCGGAGGCGAAGGGTCTGCTTTAGTTTGCGCAACTGTTCGTCTTCATAATCATAGAAAAGGGAATGGCTCATGCCGTCAAACAATTTCTTCGCACCGATTTTTTTCAGCCGTTGTTCGACGTTCTTTCGATTAATGCCGAGAATTTTTACTTCGACCTCTTTCATGGACATATCATACGAAGAAGTTTATATAAATGTTATTAAATGTTCTTTGGCTTTTTCCAGTCCACTAATTCCCCTGCTTTTCGCTCAATCATATCTGCTGGACGGAGAAGGGCAATCTGGGAACGAGAGAGAATGGAAACGTGCGGCATACGAGCGAGATACTGGGAAATATACCACACATCATCTGGCGAGGTCATCCATCCGCGCGCATCAAAACGAGACAAATGCACCGGGCCTGCATAGGAGCGAAGCGTTTTTCTTCCATCGTGGTTGGTGAAATATTCGTGAAAGTATGACATCACCAACTCGCGAATTGTTTTGTACACCGGCTCACGGTAGCGAAGCACGGCATGGTTTGTTTTTGAAATGGCGCCCCAGCATCCATTCTGTTTAAAGACGGCAATAACATGGTCTTCATCGTTCTTTGTTGCCACCATATCAACGATCAGGGGCGGATGGCCGTGAAAGCGTAACGCAGCTGCAGCAAATAATGCTCCTTCCATACAGTGTGCCTGGCGGTGCTTGAGCACCATACGGGGAGAATAGAGTGTTTCTCCGTGTGTTTCGAAATTGATGGGAATCCGGTTGAGAAAATCCTGAATTTTTGCAGGGGTGGATAGTTTTTTTAAAATGGCTTGTTCTGCAGGAGTAAAATCGAACATGTGATTATTATAAGATGAGGAGTATATTAAAGTTGTTTTTTTGGTAACAAAATAAAAAGATAAAGAACTTAGGTTTAACTACATCCCATTGAATTTCCACACGACAGGCATTTGTAACACGTCCCGCTCCGCACCGTAATGTGACCGCAGGTGTTGCACGCAGGCGCATCGCCCATAAGTGTGCTCATTTGTTTGCTCAAGGCGCCGTCGGTAGTCGGTTGTGGTACGCCTGAAGTCGAAGAGTGTACTTCCGGTTTCTGTTCTTTCTCAGCCGGTTTCACATGCGCCAAGTCGGTTCTGCCCAAATATTCAAGCGCAAGCACGCGCATGACAAAATCAATAATGCTTGTTGACGTCTTGATATTCGGATGGTCGGTCATGCCTGCCGGTTCGAAGCGCATAAACGTTAGTTCATCAACATACTTGTCCATCGGAATGTTGTGTTGTAATCCGATATTGACTGCTTTAGCAACACAGTTGATGAGGCTGCGCAGTGTTGACCCTTCTTTATGCATCTCGACGAAAAATTCTGCAAGGCTGCCGTCATCAAATTCACTCGTCAAAATCTTGAGGTTCTGGCCGGCAACGCTGGATTCAACCGTCAATCCGCGCCGGCGCTTCGGAAGCGTGCGCAGAGCTGCAGCGACGGATTTTTTTACTTCATCCTTTTCCGTTTTCTGCGCAGTGAGCGGTTGTGACTGCTTGCAACCGTCACGGTACAAGGCAATTGCTTTTAATCCGAGCTTCCACGCCTCGATGTAAATTTTTTCAATGTCTTCAACGCTTGCTTCGTTGGGAATGTTAACGGTCTTTGAAATCGCGCCGGAAATGAACGGCTGCACTGCTGCCATCATCTTGACGTGCCCCATGGGCGCAATGAACCTTGTTCCACTGCCGCACTTATTGGCGCAGTCAAAGACAGCAACGTGCTCGGGCTTGAGGTGGGGCGCTCCTTCAACGGTTTGCGCGCCGCTCACATAAATCATGGCCTCGTTGATGTGCTGGGTGGTAAAGCCCCGCTTCTTGAGTTCGGGAATGTTGATGTTGGGTGTCCAGTCATCAAGACTTTTCATCTGTGCGATATAGTCTGCGGCTTCTTTGATTTGAGGGGCAGTGAATCCGCGTGCTACAAGCGCGCTTGGATTAATGTGAGGAGCTCCTTCGAGTGTGCCTCTTCCGACAATGTAACTTTTTATGTCATCAATCTGGAGCGCATCATAGCCGAGTTTTTTCAGGGCGGTGATGATGGAGTTGTTGATAATCTTGAAGTAGCCGCCGCCTGCCAGTTTTTTCCATTTGACGAGGGAGAATTCCGGCTCAACACCAGTGGTGTCGCAGTCCATGAGCAGGCCGATTGTGCCAGTGGGGGCGATAACGGTTACCTGCGCGTTTCTGAATCCGTATTTTTCGCCGAGCGTGACCGCGGCGTCCCAGCTTTCCCGCGCTGCATTGAGCAAATTTTCCGGACAGTACCGCACGTCGATTTTGTAGGCCTCTTCGCGGTGCTTGTTGATGACACGCAGCATGGGTTCCCGATTTGACGCGTAACCGTCAAACGGCCCGAGCAGGCCGGAAAGATGTGCGGATGCTTCATAGCCCGTGCCGCACATGATGGCGGTAATGGCGCCTGAAATCGCGCGGGCTTTATCACTATCATAGGGAATGCCATTGACCATCAGCAGGGTGCCGAGGTTTGCATAGCCCAGTCCCAGGGTTCGATATTGGTGGCTGCGCTCTGCAATTGCTTTTGTCGGATATGATGACATGCTCACAATGATTTCTTGCGCCGTGATAAATATCTTGCAGGCGTGTTCAAATGTTTCAATGTCAATCAAATTGCCGTCGTCAGAGGCGAATTTCATCAGGTTGATTGACGCAAGATTGCAGGCGGTGTTGTCGAGGAACATGTATTCGCTGCAGGGATTTGATGCATAGATTTTGTCAGAATTGGGGCAGGTGTGCCAGTCGTTGATAATCGTGTCGAACTGCACGCCGGGGTCGGCGCAGACCCATGCTGCTTCGCACACCATCTTCATGAGGTCGCGGGCTTTGTATTCTTTGTATATTTTTCCCGTGGTGCGTGAGGTAGTTGCCCATGAGCCGTTGTTGAGCATGGAGTTCATGAAGTCGTCGGTCAGCCGAACAGAGTTGTTTGAGTTCTGGCCGGAAACTGTTTGGTATGCTTCACCGTTAAAGTCAGCAGGGTATCCCGCGGCGATGAGGGCGTGCACTTTTTTTTCTTCGCGCACTTTCCAGAGGATGAAGTCTTCGATTTCAGGGTGGTCCATGTCGAGGCACACCATTTTTGCGGCGCGCCGCGTGGTGCCACCAGATTTTGTTGCGCCTGCGCCGGTGTCAAACACTTTGAGGAATGACATGAGGCCGGATGAGGTTCCTCCTCCTGACAGCTTTTCATATTTTGAGCGGATTTTTGAAAAGTTGCTGCCCGTTCCTGAACCGAACTTGAACAGCCGCGCTTCTGCTTTCAGCAGGTCGAACATGCTCATGAGGTCGTCTTCAACCGGCTGGATGAAACAAGCTGAACATTGCGGCCGGCTGTACGCGTCTTCAGTCATTTTTACCTGGTGCAATTGTTCGTCATAGTACCAGTTTCCGCCGCTGCTCGTGATGCCGTATTTGTGGAGCCCACAATTGAACCAGACTGGAGAATTAAACGCGCCTTTTTGGGTGATAAGGAGGTTGGTGAGCTCTGCTTCAAACGTATCTGCTTCTTCTTTGGTTGCAAAGTAGCCGTGCACTTCGCCGGCTTCTCTCAGTGTGTTTGCAATTCTGAACACGAGCTGGCGGGCGCTGGATTCAGAGCCCGTGCCGGGAACACCGGCCTTGCGGAAATATTTTGATGCGGCAATATCAGTAGCAAGCTGGGACCAGGTGCTCGGCACTTCGCAGTCCGCCATTTCAAAAACAACTTTGCCGGTTGGCTCTTTGATGAGTGAGGTGCGCTTGACATAGGTTTGCTCATCTAATGGATTGATGCCTGGCGTGGAAAAAAAACGACGGAGAAAGCGAAGGGATGAAGCTGAAGAATCAACAGACGACAGGGACGATGAAGAGATTGATTGAGAAGATTGAGAAAATGTTTCACTCTGTACCTTGGCTGCCATAGTATCACCTACTTTGGGTTTGATTGATGGATTGAGTATCCCTGCAAAATTCCGCTAAAATCAACATATTGTGTTGTTTTTTTGCAAAACACCACAACATCTTGTGTTTCGGCGTATACGATGGGTCGCGTTTGTCCTATTTAAAGTTTATTATTCCGGAAATTCCATTTATAAAATTGATATACTGGAAAATATATATTAAAAAAGCGATGTAACTTTGTGAGTGTAAAAACGACAGAAAAGTCACGTTCAGGTCACGCTCGATGGCGATTACTTCACCGCTCGAATGCCGGAAGCGTCCTCATGATACTCAACGTTCCGAAACCCTGCTTCTTTCAGATGATTGAGTATGGAAAGATAAAATTGTTTTCCTTTGGTCTTGTCCGGCATCGGCGCATAGTGGTAGAGAATGCCGTGAGGAACAAGAACGCGGTACAACTGCTCATAAAATAAGGGATGATAAAGTTCCGGCGCACGGGTGAAGGTGGGAGGGTCATGCACAATGCGCTGGAAAAAATTGTTTTTGAAGCTACGAATGCCTGATGAGATGTCTTCTTCATGCACCTGAATTTTTTTATTCGTAAAAAGTTCCTGTGAATAGGGATTGTATTCTGCCAAGCGCAGCACATTGCTGTCTTTTTCAAAGGTGTGCACCTCATCGGCAAACCGCGCCGCCCAGATCGCTGTGTATCCGGCGCCGCCGCAGGTGTCTAAGACAATTCCTTTGATGGGGTCGATGAGCTTCATTTTTCTTTTGGTGTCCTCTTTCGGCGAAATATGCGTCGAACGGTGCATGGGCGTTGATGACAGGGTGAAAGTTGGCCAGTCGGTTGTGGGGACAAGCTTGTAATACGTCTGCGTCTCATCAGAAAAAAAAGCAATGCGCTTTACCTGATTGTCTTCAAGCGCATAGAGAAAATGCTCCTTGAGATTTTTGAAGTCGTTTTGGGGAATTTTTTGGCCAGCAATATCGACGACAGTGCGGCTTATTTGTATCGTTGTTTGAGATTTTCCAAGGTCGAGAGAAACCGTGATTTCTTCTTTCGCTGCTGCGATTGTATCAGCGATTTTTTTGGTTATGACGAGCACCATGGTACACATCCTATTGCAGAAATACGCGCTTGGTAATAATCGTCGCATAGCTTCCTTTGGGAAGGGTGAACGAGAACGTTGTTTTATATTTGGTGTTGTTCAATTCATCCAACGCTGGCTTGGTCATGGAAAAATCGCGCGGTGTTACCAATACCGGCCGCTCGCCGGGCTTGAAGAAGGTGCCGCTTTCTGCTTTGATGTCAAAATCGGTGAGGGTGAAGGATTCTTTTTTCAGGATATGGTCAACAACCTGTTTCTCTGCGTCAGTCAGTTTTATGATCGGAGTGATGAGTGGAAATCGTTTGGGAATTTTTTTCTTTTGGTCATCCGAGAGGGTGGTGTAAAAAGAATGGTCGCCCACTTTGTAGGGAACGCAGATGAATTCTTCGCATTGTTTTTCGACAATTGAGCGTATGCACTCGTTCCATACATAACTCTGGTAGGCTGCGACAAACATCTGGCGCAGATTGAGCGGGATTTGTTTGTATGCTTCTTTCCAGCTTTTGGTTTTCGCGTAGGCGACTTGTATCCGCTGGAATGATTTGTTTGCCAGCGTGAGCGTGCCGAATTTCTCCCACTGCTGTTTGATGAGCCGTTTTTCCGTCTTTACCGTGAGCGCTTCATGCCGTGAATATTCTGTAAGAAATAATTTGACCGCCCCTTCATGGTTCTTTTTCATGATTTCTTTGGCAATGAATTTTTTTTCGATCACACTGCCGAAGCGCTGGCTGTCAAAGTAATTTGGCACGCCGAATGTTAGTTCTCCGGCCCGGTCCAGCACCGCATCGAGATCTGGTTCGGGGATGTCACGCACCGTGATGGTGAATTTGTTTCCGCGAAGATCTCCGATTTTCAGCGGGGCGTCCGTGTATCCGACACGGGTGAGCGAGAAATTGTTTTCTTTGGTGTTTGGTATCTGTTTTTGCTTCGGCAGGGTCATGTACTGCTTTGAAACCGCGTGCCTGTCCTTCAGTCCGGCAACGCCGAAATCAGTAATGGGAATATTATTTTTTCGCGCAAGGTGCTTGATGAGCGCAAAGGTTTCCATGCCCTTCTTTTCGAGCAGATAGAGGCAATACCTGCCATCTTTTTCGGTTGTGCGGCTGGCGATTTCTTCGACTTTGAAGTCATCGGGCTGCTGGCGGAGTTTCATAGAGGTATCAGAACAGGGGTGATATTAAAGAGTATCGGTACGTGCAGGATTATTTTTTTTGCCCACACGCTGTCTGTAACACTGTTGCCAAAACCATCCCGGCATAATACGCCCGTTCAGGCGTTTCTTTGGCGGGGCAGATTCTCATATACCCTGTTCCATGAAGAAGTTCTTCATCCAATAAAGATTTAGGATAGCTGCCTTCAGATGCGCGCTGCACCTTTTCTTCTGAATGAGATATCCACTGGATACCCAAGGTCATACCCAGTGTTTCGCTTATCATTTTTTTCGCTTCGAAGTCAACTCGTTGCTTAAAATGAAAGGTCATGATGGGCATGCCAGAAAATGCGTGAAAAAAATCCCCATACTGATTATCAGCATCAACACGTTGATATCCTTGTTTGAAGGCTTCTGCGCTTGCCGCAATCACGTCCCTCATTCGGTTTTCATACCCAAGCGCATGGAGCGCCTGCACCGTGCGCGCGGCTTTGCTTGTGCATCCGTCGCACGCAAGCGTTATTTTCGGGCCTATCGTGAGCCCGTTGGGAATTAATGACCATGTTGCGCCGAGGCTTCGGGGCCCGAATCGTTTTGATGTTGATTCAACGATGATGCTATTGTGGGAATATTCTGATGATGCATGCCGAGCGCCCTGCTCTTGCAACCCGCGAAATACGTCATCAAATAGTGGAGTGATGCCATATTTTTCTGCGTGAGTTTCAATACGTTCAATCTGCTCGCGGCTATAGCGGTAGCCTAATGGATTCGCCGGATCAACAATAATTAGGCTCGCCCCTTTTCTCAATACCGATTCTGGCGCTTGCTCAAATTTGCCAATCAATTCGTCCGGTGTTCGCGCAAATATATCAACTGACTCAACACCCGGAACGGGCCCAACAATGGTGTCGAAGATCCAGTTCGGAGATGCGTAAAAAACAAACGGCTTTTCGGGCGTTACGAGCTCTGCGAGAATTCCCTGTATCGCGTGCCGTGCGCCTTCGGTTGATGCAACAACACGATACCTCGACAAATCAAATGTTGTTTCTTCTTCAAGAATACGGCGTGCAATGTCTTCGAGCGCCATCGGCTCTGTTTCGTTACACGCCTGATTAAAAACGCCGGCGCGGGTAAGTTCGCGCAGTGCTTCCCGTTCCTGTTCGTTTATGCCAAAAGGGAGCAGAGGAGTGTTTGCATCGTAAAAATCTAATTGAGGCACGCCAAACCATGTTCCATACATCAAATGCTCTCCGGGGATGCGCAAAGAAACAAGGTCTCCCGGAAGAGCACCGGTTTCAGGAAGTGGTGTCTCTGCCATGAGCTCACATCGGCGTGGCCATGCTTATCCGCATGCCTAACTCTCGCGCACCTTGATATACCATTTGTTCATCCATCGGCCCAACAGTAATTCTCAGTGCTTTCATATCTCGTATCTTGTCATACTGGCGACGATGGCCATCGGGAAGAAAAGAGCCCATGCCTGCCACAACCATCTCGCCTTTGAGTTCTTTTTCTAATTCGGTACCAGTATAACGGCAGTGTTCTGGCAGCCGCACAAGTGAGGTAATTGCACAGGGCGATGCCCGTACGACGGTTGTTTCTGGTGGCGCAAACAGATGGAGACCGTTGTCAAATGCCTCGTTTCTTCTCTTTAATTCCGCGAGCGCCGATGCGGTTGCATTATGATATGCTAACTGCAACAAGCTTCCACGAACGTATCTTCCGGTTTCGTATTCAGGAGTGGAAGTAACCGACATCTTCATCTTTTTTGCGCTGGGCGCATCAGGGGCAAGAATGTATGAAACATCTCCTAATGGCTCGTCACCATATCGTTTTGAAAATCCTTCAACAACGTATGGCCGGGTAAAGAATCGTGCGATACTATCTCGTTGTCCGGGTTCGTCCAATCCCCGTAGTATATCATCAATCACGATATCAACACCATACCTGCACGCGGTTTCGTCTAATAGTCGTGCTGCTGGTTCAGAAATCGTGTACATCAATGGAACAGCAGGATTTACCAAAATCAAAGCGTAGATTGTTCCTTTTTTTGCTTCCCGCTCAAAATTTTCAACAAGGCTTTCTTCGTTTGGTGCTTCAAAAAAGGTAAAGGGGAGTGTATTGCATATTAATTGAAAATGCCAGTTAGGTACGGGTATGGCAACCTGTTTATTTGGCTGGCATAATTCATGAAAGACGTGGTCTAAGGCATCTCGTGTGGTGCTTGCGCAGGGGATGATACGTTCTGTTTCAACCGCCAGTGTTGTTTCTGTACGCAAGATCTCGTGTACGACCTCTTCTATCGGTACGAGTGCTCTTTTTTGGGCGGAAGTGATACGATGGTCTGCACGGCATATGTCCTCTTCTATATTCGCCAATCGTTCAAAATCATCGGGCGGTATGTGACTCGTTACGCTATACTCCCCAAAATGTGCAGAACCAAAATTGTAGGTAGGGCGAAGATGATTATAGGTAGGACGAAGAGCTTGGCCAACTTGGAAAGATACATGTTGGTTAACCAGCCTTACTAGTTGATCTGGGGGAGGGAGTATGAATCGTACCCCCCTCTAGTTCAAACTCAATAAATTCCCCAGTGTCGTCATTCTTTGTTCCCATAAGCAAAACCTGATTTTAAGAAGAAAAAAGCCTTTGATTTATAAACCTTTGTGGTTAGAAGATATTGAGGAGGATATTACACGTGGGCAATTAGCCCAACAAGTCAAACGCCTCTGCTGGGATTTGAACCCAGGTCCCAAGCTCCGCAAGCTCGTATACTGTCCAAGCTATACTACAGAGGCATGGCACTAAGAAGTATATGGCTTGTTTATAAGATTTATTGTTTTAGGGGCTCTTTTCTTTTGTTTTATAAATAAAAAAATTTATAAGTTATGTCATCGGGAATGACCATATGAGACAATTAAAGACTATATTTGACACTAATATCTACGGCGAACTTTTGTCAAAATCAGAGTATGTTGATTTGATTGAAAAAATAAGGTCTGATGGGGGTCTTGTTGTTTTTGGCTTTAGAGAAATAAGAAAAGAACTAAAAGATACTCCCAAAGATAAGGCCACACATGATGACTCCCAATTGCGAATTGCTTTGCTGGTGTTATACGATAAACTGGTAAAATCAGAAAGAGACTTGCTTGTCACGCCTGAAATAGAAAAGTTGGCGATTGATTACCACAAGGAATATCAAAAATTAGGAGGTATTACTTCTTTAAATATTCTAAAACGTGATTTTCTTATTGTTGCCTGTGCCTCAATTAAAAATATGGATATTGTGTATTCGGATGATAACAGCACCATGTTATCAAAATTATCAATCGAATCATATACTGCCATCAATAGCCGTGAAAATCTCAGGTCACCTAATTTTCTTAATTTTAAAGATTTGAGAAAAAAATATAACTTTTAACTTGTTTGTTTTACAAACCTACGTGCTGCCTTACAAAATTGAGGGTCTTCCTGCCATTTTCTAAGCAAAGCAAGGAACTCTTTAAAACTCTTTTTCTTTAGTTCAGTATAAGAAACATCTTTCTTGCCAGTCCCTTTTTTTCCCATCCGCGTCACCTTTCTAAGGTTGAGTGTTTTTTTCATTTTTAAAATTACCGTTTCTTTTATTAATACATCCTTTTATTGAGGATAATGTGTTATAGTTTAGTACCAAAAAGTAGCATTAACATATATACCTTTCGGAAAACTCAGTTTATGCTTTTATGGCTATGGTGCTGGGTGCTTTTCGCCCAACCGATGGCCCGTCCTTGATGACAAAGCCGGCTTTTTTCATGTTCTGCCGAACCTCAGTTGCACAGCTGTAGGTCGTAAGCATAGCTCCTTTTTTCATTACGCCCGCCACTGCCCTGAAAAATTCTTCAGTCCACAGCTCCGGGCATTTCTTGGGTGAGAACGGGTCAAAAAAAACAACGTCGAACGAGAGAGGAACGAGGCGCGTGATTGTTTTTCGCGCGTCGCCGAGTATGATTTTGAGGCTGATATTTTTCTCGGTTATTGAAAATCCCTTTTTTTGTACGCAGGCCTGCACCAGCGGATAGCGTGCGAACTTTGGTGTGAGTGTTGGAATTGTCTGAAGAATTTGCTCGTCGTTTTCAAGGCCGACAATTTCCATGGTGCCTTCGGCAACATCGAGCGCAGCGGCGGTGTTGTATCCAAGGCCAAAACACACGTCGAGTACGCGCACGTTTTTTTCCAGCTTTTCCCGGCATACCTCGGCGTATTTTTTAACGGCTTCTTCCTCGGCGCCGGACATGGAGTGGTAGGCCTCGCCGTACTGTGTGTTATAAAAGGTCACCGAGCCGTCCCCGGTAACTATTTTGTTCAGCTCCATTATGTTTTGGAACACGAGAAACTATATAAAATGTGATGGTTTTGGCAGTGCATGGCAAAAAAGAATGATTTTGTTATTCTTCCCACCGGTCCTAATGGATATATGGCTGAAGGTGTTGCATTATGTCTTGGAAAACAAGCATTACCTATTCAGAGTGCTGCGTTTAGCGATGGCCACATGATTCGCCGTATTGTTGATACCGTGCGAAGAAAGCCAGTGTATCTTGTGCAGACATACATCGCTGGCCAACCTTATCAAATGCTTACCGAAGTCGGCCAGATGCTCAACGCTGCATTCCATGCCAGTGCTGCCCGAAGAACGGTGGTTATGCCAAAAGCAGTAGGTGACCGACAAGATCGAATTAACCAAGCAGGAGAGCCCATCGAAGTCCAGGAAGTTGCTGAAGAGCTTGAATCAAAAGGTATGGACAGCTTAATCGTGGTGCGGCCGCATTTTGCGCAATATTCATCAGTTGTTCGCCGGCCGACGCTGATGCTTTCCGGCTTGCCCTTGTTTGCGTACCATCTTCGTCAGCAAGTTGAAAATTATGATGAACTTTGTTTTGTTGCTGCAGATGGCGGCGCAGAAAAAGAAACCCGTCTCTTCATGGAGATTATGGGCTCAACACATTACGCAACCGTGATCCAAGGCCGCAAAGTTACTGATAAAACCGCTGATTCAAAAATACTGGCAGGTGTTTCAGGCGTTGAGCATATTCAAGGAAGGCATTGCGTGTTTATTGAAGATATCGTCGAAAGCGGCACGACCGCATCAAATGCTGCACAAGCGGTTATGGATGCTGGAGCAAAAAGTGCAGTACTCTATGCGCCCCATCTTGGCTTGAGTGGCAAGGCACCAGAGTATCTCAATGGTTCACCTCTTTCTGCGGTTATTGGTCTCGACACGGTGTACCACCCGCCAGAATTTCTCGCACAGTTTGAAAAGGTTAAAATCATCAGCTGTGTTCCCATGCTTGCCGACGTCATCAAGCGCGACCGCTTCGGTGAATCAACGCGGCTGTTTGCCTGCCTTGACCGTGTGACACTCGCTACAGAGCCGGAGAAGATGTTCGAACTTGTTGAACGAGTGTATCGTGAAGCCCGAAAATTAACGTACGATAGCGGCAACCAAAATCATCGGTTGCTCCAAGACCGCGTCGCCAACCTTTTTTAATAATCCGCCAAATTTATCTGCCCTTTTCTCTTATTTTCCCTCACAACAACTTTTTCCCCATCCTGCCCGACTTGTTTTTTGATGGCAGCGGCGATGGATTTTCCAATCAGCTGGGACAGCACCAGAACATCTGCCTTTTTCACATCCTCGATCGCGCAGATTTTGTTGTTGAACAGCTTGCGCGCGCGCACCCGCCCAATACCGGCGAGTTTTAGCAATGGCAGCAGCTCTTCCTTGACGCCGTACTTGAGGCGAACGCGCGCCTTTTGTATTTTTTTCAGCTCATCAAAGTTTTTGTTCATGCGTGCCAGCTCGCTGGCGGCATACAAAAGCCAATCGGCGCGATCCAGCTTGACGCGTATCTCGCCGGGCCGGACGTCAAACGTCTCGAGCAGGAACTCTTCATCTTTTTCATTCATCCACTCGTCAAAAAAGAGTGCAGTCTTAAACGAATTGAGAAAATCATCATACTCCGGGTCGTACAGCGACGGCTCAAGATGGATAAGGAGCCCTTCATACTCGCACAGCTTTTGCTGCATTGATTCGTATTCTTTTTTGCGCACGGTCAACTGTGGGCGAAGCTCGAGCTGTGCCGCGATAAGATGAAGATAGGAAAATTCGTTTGTTGCTTTGGTACCAGAACGTTCCATGCCGATGAGCACCTGGTGCGCAGTGTACGGGTCAAGATATAACTCAGCAACGCGCTTGCCAATCGGCGTTGCGCTGATGCGCCCGCTGCGCCCTTGTTCAAGTTCAGCTGCTGACACAAAGTCGCCTCGTTCGTGTGCACGCATGCTTGCCGCGATGAATCCGTAGGTTTCCAGCACCCCGAGCACGCGGTTAATAATTTTTTCAAAATGCGCCATATCCTGATAGTGCGCCGCCCAAAAGGTTTCGCTGAAAAAAGCAAGGAGCTCTTCTTCGGTTGAGACAAATTCAGATGCAACAAGCGCAAGAACATACATGCGCAGCACCGGCTCGACCGCAAGTTTTGAATGAATTTCTTCGGGGACACCGCAAATGTACCGCTCATAAATATGCTCAGCTTCCTTTTCACTGTCGGCAACCGCAATGGCCTCGCCGTAGGTATCGTATGCAGGACGCCCGCTTCTTCCTGCCATCTGCTCGTACTCGAGCACCGGAATCCAGTCAAGGCCACGGTGGCCGTACCGTTTCAGGTCGCGAAGTATCGTGCGAAACGAAGGAACATCAATGCCTGCGGCAAGCGTAGGGGTTGCGCAGATAATTTTGATTGCCCCGCCCCGAAAATTATCTTCCACGAGTTCGCGCTGTTTGGGCGTCAGGCCGGAGTGGTGGAATGCGATGCCTTTTTTTGCGCAGGTTGCAAGCCGCTGGCACTGCCGAGTCGGTGTGGAGAGTACGTTGAGCAACTCATCGGAAAGCACCGTCAGCGATGCGATCTGCTCGGCGCCCAGATTTTTTATCTGTTTTGCAAGGTCTTCTGCTGTTTTTTCGGCAGAGCGTTTGGTGTTCACAAACACAAGCGCCTGCTTGTTCATGCCGAGGGTATGCAGCGCAAGATTAATCGCGCCGGAGTCGGTGGGTGACGGGATGTCCATGGCGTGCGGAGAATGCATGAGGATTATAAACTTTTCTTTGGTGGCGCATCTTTTCAGGGAGTTCAGCCCAGAACTGCTCGCGGTGAATGTCGGATATAACATAGTAAATATTCTTTTCGCGGATGGCGAAAAGAGTGTCAAGCTCTTCAACAAAATGCTCGAGCTCGCCCATGGTTCGAAACACAACTTCGGCCATGAAATCATAGCCGTTGTTTATTTTATAGAGTGAATTGAGGCATTTCTGTTTCTCGAAATATTCTAGGATTTTGTCTTTTTCTTCTGGCGCAACTTTCATGGTGATGAACGCCCACGCATGAAACCCAAGCCGGCCAAAGTTGAGCAACGCGGTATATTTGGTGATGAACGCGGAAAATCTGCCTGCCAGATAATCAAAAAGTGTTGATACCGGCATCTTTGATGCTCTGCCCAGTTTGGTGAGCGGCATGCGCGCATTGACCCGTAGATGAGCGACTGCTGATTTTTCTGCTGGTGAAAGTTCCATACGTTCCATAGATACACCTCCAAAAAATAACCGAACGCAGCATGACAGCCTCGCTGCGCATGTGCCTGCCGTGCTGCATTCGATATAAAAGATATGTTCACCGCCGCGCATATTAAGTTGCGTTGTATTTTAGAATACAGAGAAGTATAGGGATGGACGACAGAAATAGTATCGAACTGTTTCAGAAAAATACTCCTGTACGATGCATTGGACGGCCAGGATGCTCAAACTGTTCCGCAAAACAAAATTGCCAACAATCCCAGTCGATCATGGTTCGAAAATCTTTTCCCTGTATTGGGCCAATGTGTGCTGAGGGGTTAAATTCGTGTATAACCGCCGCAACCTGTTCCCAGAAACGGGTGAGAACTTCTTCTGTTTCAAGGACATAGTCAATAGTTTTTGTTCCGGCATCAGGAAAGTTTCCGTCATAGTTGGCGACAAGCACGGGCTTATTTGTTTTGTCACCAAGAATCGTGCCTTCATATTCTCGGCAATCATCAAAAAAATGGTCTCGGCCGCGATACTCTGCTTTGACTCCTTTCAGCGCATCCCGAAACCGATCGCGCTCTGCTGCCATTTCCGGGGAAACTGAAAAATACAGATGGAGCATGGTGCGGTGGGGATACCACACCTTTTTCAGTGTACGCTCATCAAGTGTGTCGGCGACAACATAGGTAGCATGCTGCCGCAATGCAACTACATGCCCCGAACAGGTGTGGTATGTGTCCTCAACAAACGGCAATCCCCACAATGCAGGCACAATCTCCCGAATGGGCTCTTCAAGAAGCGGCTTAAACTGTTGGTAAATCTGTATTCGATCGGCATCCATTGGTTCACTGGTTTTTCCGTTCGCGTAGCGCCGTTTCGCCGTAGGCGAAACGGCTTCCGTCGTCCACAACAGTTTTTTGCGAAGCAAAAAAATGTTGATGGGGTTGGGAAGATTTGAACTCCCGTCGCACCCACCCCAAGGGTGAATCCTACCAGGCTAGACTACAACCCCGATGAGATGGACAAAACTGGCAGGGGATATTTAAATGTTTGTGGATAACCAGCTTTGGCGTAAAAGGGCGAGAATTTAGTTAGATAGGTGGAGATTATGAGAGCAGTGAAAAGTTCTCGGTAGATGGTTTTGAATTGTTTTCTGGCACCATATCAAGTCGGTCAAGATAGAAAACTGCTTGCCGATCGTCAACATATATCCACGAATTGTGTATTTTTTTATGAGCTGTTTTATCTTCCTCTCAGTATCTGCTGTTTTATTTGCTTCACAATACACCTTTTTTGTATCGACTCCAGTTTTTTGGACGAGTAGATTTCCACACATATTGGTAAAATCAGTTCGGTGAAGGACAACAAATCGCACGGTCTTTCTGAATTTCTCAAAGTCCCAATCAAGAATGTCATCTGTTTCGTGAAGGGTAGTGTTATCAACGCGCGAAACAAGGCCGCCTATGATTTTATGTTCGTGATGCATCTGTGCGTACATATTTCGTGCGCTCACTCCGTTGGTGTTCTGAAGTCCAACAGCGAGCGGCAAGTCAAGAACGGCACCGCCTTTTATCTCAAAAAGGGCATCCTCATAATAACTTAGTTCTTCATCAGCTTGCGGCGTGGCGTGAGACATAGGTATTGGTATTGCGGTAAGGTCAATGAAGATTATCCCGACGAGAAGAACCGCTACAAGAATGTTTCCGTTTCCCTTTAAAAACCGCAAACCTTTGCTTTTTTCGAGCACCATTTTTATTCCGTACCCTGCAAGTACGATGGTTCCAAGGGATACCATAAATGTGAATCGGGTGAATCGAAGACTATCCATGAACGGCAGCTGCCTGAGGAGATTGGCAGGCATCGCGATATCTTGAAGAAACTCGTTTCCATAAAACCGAATTCCTTTTTCTCCAATACTCAACACAAAAAAAATAATCGCAAAGAGTATCCAGAACCATTTTTTATTGTCTTTGGAAAACAACATTCCCGCGGCAGCAAGAATGAGTACGGATATGCCAAGGTATTCATATCCTCCACCCCCTTTGAACACGGTGCTCGTTGCAGGTCGAAGCAAATAGTTGGCAACATCAGTTTTATCATTCTCCGTTCCTACAGCGGTGTGAATACCCTTTTTTTCGATCATACGAAACGAGTGCGGCGAGGACAACACTATGAACAGGGCACCGATGAGGACCAGCTTCCACCATACTTTTTTTAAGCTTGGTTGGTGGCTGGTTGGATTTTTTGCTGAGGTTGTTTGGTTCTTTCTTTTTTCGACAAGGTAGTCTGCAAAAAAATATGCCAAAAATAGTCCAGTAAACAGAATCATAAACAAGGCATATACGGGCTCTAAATAGAATATGACACCAAGAACAAGAGCGGCTATGGCACTGTTTTTTACCGTTGGATTATCACGGGTCTTGAACAAGAACAAAATATACAAAGGGATGAATTGTATTGATGCAAAGTTAAGATGATTCAGTATGCGAAACATATGCCACGGACTGAACGCGTATAGAATACCCATGATAATCGCGGCTTGTTTATTATTGAGAAGATAATCACCGAGAAGATACATGCAATACCCCGCAAGAGGGAAGGTAAGAAGAACAAGAATGTTATACGCAGCGATGTATCCAACAACTTTGGCGAGAAGCATGCCGATGAATGAGTTTAAAATACTGAGTGTATGAAACGTGAGATCGACACCGTGGGGGTAAAAAAGATAGTCGGTGTAAAAAAAAGGCAGTCCGTCGTGCAGTGATTTTTCCATCCACCACATATTCCACATAAAAACAAGACTATCTTTTGGATCGTGACTCATCGGCTTATCAAGATTAAACACAAGTGGGTAGGTAAAAAAGATAGTCAGCAGAGAAAATACTGCAAAAAGTATAACGAACTTTTTCAGGTTGGGATGGTGAGAATCAGACGTCGATGGTTCACCCATGCAGATTTCGTACCCCCCTATGCACAGAACGAGGTATGCTATTTAATGTTTATGGATAATCGCATACAGAAGCATCCCGCGAGGAGAGGTGCTCGCAAGCTCTCGCACAAATAATTTCTCGGCGAGCGAAGATGAGACAAGGCTCAAAAACGGCGAAAACGAAAAAAAAGTTCCGATGTCAGCACCAACATCTTTATCTTTAAGCATTGCAGCCAGCCGTTGTGGCGTGAATCGGCTCACGTGCTGTTCGCCCGCCATGCGCGCCGTAAGGCGGAACGTGTCACAAAGCCATTCCATAACCGGCCAGAAACTGTGGTAGTTTGGCGTTGTCAAGATAAGCACACCTCCTTTTTTAAGAACCCGTAGGCATTCATCCAGCGTTTTTTCAGGCTGGTGAAGATGCTCAAGAATTTCAAACAAGAAAATTTTTGAAAAGATTTGATCCTCGTAAGGTAATTTTTCAACGGAAGCAACGGTGAAGTGAACATTCTTTATTTTGTTTTTTTGCGCCAGGCCCCGAGCAAATTCCAATGCCCTCTTGTTGATGTCAATTCCGTGATATTGACTCACCTGCGGCGCATATTTTTGCATAAAAATCCCTGAGCCGCAGGCAACATCAAGAACAACATCATGTTTGCTTAACTGCACTTTTTCTCTGACAAACGCCAGCCGTTGTTGATGCCAGAAACGTTGGATGCGTTTTCCCTGATGCAACGCATCATACTGGTATGAACCTTGTTCATGCAGTTTCATTTTCCCCTCCGAGCAGGTATAGGTCATAGATGGCAACGTAACCATTATCATACACCCTTGCCAGCGCAATCTCTTTTTTCAGATTGAGCATAGATACATTTTTTTCAACAACCCACGCAGTGTTGCAGTAGATTATGTTTGTACCAAGCTTCTTATCCCCAAGTGTATCACAGAGTTTATTCGCGAAGTCTTGGTGAAAAATTATATATCGTACGTTCTTTTTGAAGTCATCAAGCGTCCACGTGCCAATCGATTGATAGGTATTCAATGACGTATTTTCTACACGCGAAACAAGACCGCCCATTATTTTCTGACCGTGGTGCATTTGCATAAACATGTTTCGCGCATTTACTGAGTTAGGATTCGTCGTCCACTCTGCGAGGGGCAAATCGATAACTGGGCCACCTTCGCTCCGTGCAATATGTTGATAATACAAAAGCTCAGAAGGGTATTCTATTCTGCCACCAGTAAGATGAACCGGAACTGCCGCAACGTCCATGATAAGGAGTAAAGCAAGACTAAGGAGAATGAGTGCTCTACGAGAGAGTTCCGCATTTAGACTGAAGCGCTCAAGCAGCACTTTTGCTCCCCACCCAGCGAGGATAATCACGCCGAGCGACACCAAAAAGCTGTATCGTGAGAAGCGGACGGCATCAAGTAATGGAATCTTCGCAAAAACTCCTGCAGGCAGTGTCAGCCATGGAAACCATTCTTTCCCTGCAATGAGAATACCCTTTGTGCCTAAGGTGATAAGCAGTGCAAGTCCTGCCATCGTACACCACACACCTCTGTTTTTTGCATACCAGACCCCAATAAAGGCAAGCAGGAGTACACCCCACCCAAGATAAGGGTATCCACCTTTTCCCGGGAGGACGGTAGCACTTTCTGGTCGTCGCAGATAATCAACCAAATCAACCCGTTCTTTCTCGATGCGGAAGGTGGCATGTTCGCCGCTCTTAATGATCATTCGGGCAACAAGGGGTGAAACGAGCAGACCGAAGACTATGAGCATTCCGCTAAGGCAGATGATACCTTTTCGCTTCTGCTCCTTCTCTGCGGTACGCCAAAGCAAAGAAAGGATCACGAGACCGGTCACCATCAGCATAAACAGCGCATATGTCGGCTCAAGATAAAAAATAGTAGCGAGGATGATACCAGTGATGCAACTACGGCGCATGGTTGGTTCATCAATCGTCTTAAAAAGGAAAAGGAGGTAGAGAGGGATAAACTGGAGGGATGCAAAGTTAAGATGAGTCATCATATGATACATATGCCACGAGCTGAATGCAAAGAGAATACCCATGAGAAATGCTGCTGATTTATTTCCGGTGAGATATTTTCCGAAGAGATACATACTATACCCCGCCAATGGAAATGTCAGCAGCACGAGCAGGTTATACGTTAGTATAAACCCAAAAAAAGGAAATAGCAGCATGCCGATAAACGAGTTTAATGGCGTCAGCGTGTGAAAGGTGAGGTCAACCCCTTCAGGGTGAAATAGATAAGGAGTATAAAACAGTGAATGTCCTTCGGTGATAGCTGTTTTCATCCACCACATGTTCCACATAAAGACGACGGTGTCCTTAGGATCACGAGCCATAGTCTTGTCCATATTAAAAATAAGAGGGAAAGTAAGAATGAGTGTGAGTACACAAAAACAAAAAATAACCAAAGCATGTTCCTTAACGTTTTGCGTGTTCATAGGTTCCAATGACCTCGTTGAGCAATATCCGAACAGTATCAAAGAGCATACGGGGAGGGTCACGAAGCATGCTCACCCTCGACTCCGGTGTGTAGCGCGCGTTGATAGGCAGTTCAATGAATGGAACGTGAAATTTTTTTATCAGATAGGCAAGCTCGACGTCAAACGCAAACCGATCAATGGTCATCAGCGAAAAAAGCTGCTGCCCAGTCGCTCGTTCCATCAGCTTAAATCCACATTGAGTGTCTTTGATGCCCCACACCAAGAGTTTGGTTACTCCACTAAAAATCCTGCCAGGAATTTTACGGTGCCATGGCTGGCCAATGACCATTGCCCCCTGTTTGAGCCGTGAACCAAGAACTATCTTGTACTGTGAAAGATAGGGAAGGAATGTTTCGAGCTCGGCGATGGGAATCGTGCTGTCCGCATCCATAATCAAAATCCAGTCGTGCTGTGCTACGGCAACGCCGCGCCGGACGCTGTATCCTTTCCCGCGGTTCGTTCCGTTTGCAAGAAGATGAATGTCGGTTGTTCCCTGAGCCTTTTTTTTAACATCGTTGATGGTATTGTCAGCAGAGCCGTCATCAACAATAATAATCTCATACCCCTCCTGTTTTTTCTTCATCCAGTGTCGGATAGCATCGATTGTTGGTGGAACGCGCTTTTCTTCATTGTAACACGGAATAATGATTGATATGCTTGGGCTCTTTTTTTGCTCGTTCATCAGGTGACAGGTACGTTGTTTTGTTTATATGTTTTTATTTTTTCGAGTACCTCTCTGACGGCGAGCACATAATCGCCCCCATACCGTGGCGCCTTGGTGAACGCAGTTGCAGCCAGTACCCCTGCACCGCCCATGCGAAGAAATTCGATGACATCCTCCGACTCTTCAATCCCTGCACCGGCATAGACTGGAATTGATGGATTTATTTTTTTGACCGTATCGAGAGTTTTTTGGAGCTCGTCTTTTTTTTCTTTGATGATTGAGATACGCTGGCCGATGAATGCGTCCCATTCGACGGCAATGGCGCATGATGCAGGAAGAAACGGTACAATTCGTGAAGCTGTTTCAGCACTGTCAACACAGACGATAACACGCAGTTCCTTGTCGCACGCTTTTTTGATAGTTGCGAGAAGATCGTTTAATTTTTCAGGTGACGAGTCATTGCTATACCTGCGTTCTTCGCAATGGTTCAGCAGCGTGCCATTAGCAACGCCGACAAGGGAATCAACACACACCGCACCTGTTCTGCTGTCACCAGTCGCAACATTGTCAATTTTCTGTGACAACAAAATGATCTGATGCGGAATATGGTCAAGCGCGCACCGCGCTTTGTCAAGGTCAGCAACAGGCACGCAGAGTGCCACGGAAATTTCATACTGCACAGTCAATGAAGCGACCGCTGCACAATAGTCCGCAACCTGCGTTCCGGTGATGTGCTGTTTCAGATTGATAACAATAGACGGCCAGTGCATACCTCTACCAAACAACCATGTGCTTTAATTTATTTATGGTGATTTAGAAGTAGCATCTAACCTTTCAGTCAATCTTCTTCCCTTTTCAGTCAGCGCGTAAAGAGGCGGGCGCGTTCCCACTTTTTCAATAGCCTGCAATCCAAGAAGCGGGCCGAGCACCTGATCACCAAAACGCTGTGCTGTTCTCGGGTGTGCATAGGGGCCGCCTACATCACGCATCAAGACCGACAGCTGATAAGGGACAGGACAACCGTCGCGCTCATACGCTTCATTGTCACCATACATAATTCGAAGCGTCGACTGTGCAAACGGATTTAACGCTCGGGCATGATCATCAATAGAGCCGTTTCCGTTCCCATTTGTAGACGCCATAAGCAAAACCAAACCTGGAGAAGAAAAACCCCTATTTAAGCCTTACGCTTTGCACGCGCCCTCGCTGCAGCTGTGCTCGCACCGCACCTTCTCATAATTAATAAACTTTACTCCGGGCCGGTTGGTGTCATATGTCGGATCACAGAACCATTCGATGAGCATCTTGTCGTTAAAACAGAAATCCTCTTCGACCTTTTTTTTGCCGACAAGGCTGATGGTGCGCCCTTTTTTGAATTCTGTATACTTCTCTTTCTCGTCGCTATCCTCACAATAGAAAACACACGTGCCATCCTTGCACCCTTTGCCATTGTACTGGATACAGTTCCTGTTCGCTACGCAGCTCACACCCACACAACTACTCCCTTTGCAGGTAGTGCCTGCTTCGCAGTATTTGTCAAGTACCCATTTGGTGGTGCACTCACTATTTTTTGAGTCTCTTAATTCCTTCAGTACTTTGTCATAGCCAATTCCTAGTCCGACGATCGGGTCATTGTCGCACCGCTTTTTGCCGGTTTCTTTCAATTCGCAGTTTTGCGGCAGCTTTTTCGGTGGAAGCACTGGTTCTTGCTTCTGCGCAGTGGCGCAGAGCCAGTATTTTTCCTTTGCCAGTGTGCACTCGTCTGAAGTGTCTGAACTACACATCCGTTTCAGTTTAGTCCCCTCATTTGCGCACGGATTCCAGACTACAGTGCCTGTCGGCAACTCACCGTTGGCGAGCAGAAAGAACCAAACTGCGCTGAGGATGAGAAGGATGGTAAGGATTGTTTCGCGTCGCATACGAGGCCTCTTTTTCTTGTTTTATAGCACCGAGAATATATAAAGTTTTAGAACAAATCTGTGTGGCTGAGGGGAACAACCTTTTTTTGCTTCGCAAAAAAAGCTTGCGCAGCAACGAACGTGTTTTCTCCTCCGGAGAAAACGGCGCTTCAAGCAACTATTTGGTACGATTTACGAAGTACAAATAGGGGGCTGATGGGATTTGGAACCTGCGCAATCTTTTTGCGCTGCGGCACAAAAAGCTTGAACACGCTGGTGCCGCCTACGCTCCGCTCGGCGGCACGGCACTAGTTACAACGTCGATGTACGACCCTACGACCTACGAAGTACCAAAAGAAACATGGGGCTGATGGGATGTAAACCAACATTTTTTTGCTGCGGCAAAAAACTGTTGCGAACGACGAACGAGTTTCCGCCTCCGGCGAAAACAGCGCTTCGCGCAACTATTTGGTACGATTTACGAAGTACAAATATGGGGCTGATGGGATTTGAACCCACGACCTCTCGATTATCAGTCGAGTGCTACTAGCCAGGCTAAGCTACAGCCCCGTACGCCGGAAGAGGAGTGAGCGGCTTTATAAAATTAACGTGTTAGGGGTTTTTTTGCCGTAAACTATTTAAAAACAACCTTATATAAATAGTCCCATGCCATTTCCAAAAAAAGAGGGTGACGAGCCAGCAGATTCTGAACGCATGCAACGACTTGAACAGCGTGAGTCCCAGACTGAAGAAAAAGTGCAGAAGCTCCAAGAGGTACTGAAAAATGTTGAGCAGCGCCAACAGCAGGGAAAAAAATATGCTATTTTGAAACTGCTTATCCGTGCAGGGCTCCTGACCGCGCCGCTGTGGGTATTGTTTCTGCTCTCGCTGAAAACAGACGTTACGCTGTACCTTTCGGTCTGGGGCATAGCCCTCGTGCTACTGCTCTATTTCGGCACACTTGGATTGTATTTGTATGCGCGCTACCTCAAAAAAGGTGAGGAGCAATGAAACGATTTTTGTTCCTGATTCTTCTCGCTATTCTTTCGGCGCTCCCTTTTGTTGGCGCGCAAAACTGTATTGAGCCAACATCAGAACTCCATCTGACTAAAGACACCATATTTTGTGACGGACATTACAAAGTGTCACGCATTGTTGCTGATGCAGAGAACATCACACTGCACTGTGGCGGCGCAACGCTTGAAGGCGACCTTGGCTCTGACGGCATCATCATCACCAAATCGAACGTCAAGCTCAAGAGCTGTACGCTGATAACGTACCAAAAAGCAGTCAGCATGCTGAACGCTCCTGCTCCCTCATTTGAAAATGTGGTGCTGAAAAATAATGTCATCGGCATCTACGCCGTCAACACACGGTTCAAGCCGCATGGTGTCCTGTTTGAGGACAACGAACGAAACATGGTGCTGGAGGAAAAGGAAGCGCCAACGCGAACCATTGAAAACCATGTGCTGCCGGAACTGCTTGCGGCGCTGAATATTTCGACGGCAAACCACGCAGCAGCAGCGAAGCGAGTGGCGCTTGAAAAAACAATTACCGTTGAAGAAAAAGAAAATCGTACGACCATAACAGTGTCGCTAACGGCGAAAGAAGATATACCCAATCTTCTTGTGTATGAACATATTCCGAAAGAACTTGCCGCAACAGCAGATGATGTTGTGTTTTCCTACCCTGATGTGCAGGTGGTGAATCCGGATCCTGATTTTCTCATTCCCATTGGCAGAATCAAAATCAACACCAAAGTAAAAATCGAGTACCGGCTTAACAAAAAAGTCTCTGCCGGCGATCCGATGCCCTCAACGGTTGTTGCGGAAGGAGAGAACGAAAACAACGAGCCGCCAGTTGAAGAACCTATTGACACCACTGCTCCTGCAGAGGTTACTGACCTTTCACCACCCTCATCGGTGGTGTGGTGGACACTCCTCTTTCTGGGCCTTGCCCTTGTGGTGACTGCGGCCGTGTATCACATCGAGAAAAAAGGCCGCGAACAGCATTAAAAAATAAAAAGATTAAAGTCTCATCAACTGGCGAATGAGAGCGTCTTTGCTTCGATGGTACTGTTCTGTTTCGCTGTGCTCAAGCACCATCGGAACAGGCACGATGCCATTCCGAAAGCTCACGCGCTGGCCAATACATACATTGGTTTGGTTATAGCTCGTCAAGACGGAAAGCGATGGCTGGTACGGTGAATCGTGCGCAGCTGCTTCAATGACGCGCATCATGCAGGAAGCAATTTCAGGTGATGTTGAGCCCAGCAGGTGCATCCACCGGCCTGCTTCGCCAATGAGCTGGCGGCGAAGCGACGCGCGCAAAAAAGTCGGGTCTTTTTTTTGGTGCTGTTCACATTCTGTAAATGAGTATCCGGCAATCGTGGCGTTGGAAAATACCGGCACGGCATATTCATTGTGCGTGCCGATAACCCATGCATCGACATCAGTTAGTTCAAGCAGTGGTTGTCCCTTCTGAAATTCAGTCAAAAGAATTCGTCTGAAACGCTCTCGGTCGCCTTCATTGAAACCCGCAA
Source organism: Candidatus Woesearchaeota archaeon (assembly GCA_030651375.1). Classification (NCBI taxonomy): domain Archaea; kingdom Nanobdellati; phylum Candidatus Woesearchaeota; species Candidatus Woesearchaeota archaeon. The sequence continues at coordinate 135,327 of JAUSFM010000014.1, forward strand.
CCAACGACGCATCAAGCCCGCTTTCGCGCAGAAAAAAATAGGTAAGGATATCAATAGGATTGGTGCAGACCAGTACACGCCCTGCATAGCGGCGCGCACGCTCGTTGAATGCCGCGGCGCAATCGTATATCGCCGGAAGATTGGCTGCAAGAAAATCATCTCGTGAGGCTCCTGCTGCAACACGCTCACGCCAGTGCACGCCATCAACGGGACTCGACGCATCCAGTGAAATGAAAGTAACTAATGGTTCTGCTTCAACCAGTTCATCTAAGGTGCACAGCGTGACGATTGGTTTGAGTGGAAAGATTCGCTGGCTGACCATGACGGTGAGATACTCCTGCAATGCAGCGGCATTGCGCTGGGTACGATTAACGAGATACAATCGCTCAAGGAGTTCACTGAACCTGCAAAGCTCTGCTGCAACTTGCCAGCCGACTGAAAGCAGGTCACGGCCGGTGCCGATGATTCCAACTGAATACGGTCCATCCATTCCGGCTGCAGAAGGTGCGTACTTTAAATTTTTTTAGGGTGATGAATAGGCAATATGCAGTTAATATTTCTTTAACAAATGTGGTATCGCAGCGCCAACGGCGCATGGCATGGAAAGGAGAATCACCACATTAAACACGCCTTGCTGGCTCGAGAAAAATTGGTCAATGCCAAAAATGTGCACCAGTGCAACGGAAACAATAATCGCAATGCCATACAGCGTCACGAATCGCTTGAACCAGAACTGGGAAAAGCCCCGATGACGTCGCTCGGCAAGGCTCACTCTGCTGTACCCAATCCAATAAATTTCACTGGTGAGAATGATCATGGTTGCTATGCCAATAAACAGGGCGTGACGCTGGGTCAAATGCTCTGCGGTCTGCACCAACCCGCCACTGAGAATAAAAGTAAAGCCGATGAGCAGCGCGCCGAAAAAGGTGTTGATGATATCACGCTTCGAAAAGTGAGAAGGATATTTTTCAATCAGCTTGTCACGAAGCAGTTCGATGTTCTGCTCAATTTGCTCAATTCCTTGCTGCTCTTTTTTCACATACTGCCTGATGGTGGTAGCCATCTAATATCGCTCCAGGCCAACAATCTTGAACGGCTCCTCTTTTTCTTTTGCAGGATTTGTTTCCTGCGCTGTTATTTCGTCATGAGCAGATGCAGGTGAATCTAAGGTGGTGTCGAACATGCTGAAGATGCTGTTTCCGTCAGCGGCTGTGGGTGCATCGGGCGCGGACATGCCGGTGCTGCCCATACTGGCACTGGTGCTATTCCGGTCAAGAAGCGTTGAAAGAAGGGCTATAACTTTGCGGATGTCGGTTTCAGAATCGTGCGTCGTATCAATGGTGATTTTCACGCGGTGCCTCTTTTTGATTTCTGTTTATTTTCTGCAGTTTTCCCGTGTTTTGAACGTATTTAAACCTTTCTATTTTTCGCTTCTTTCTTTAAAAAGATTTATATACCTCTTGGAAACTTCCCGACGATATGAAGCGCCAGAAAAAGACCGAAGCACGAGCCGAAGCAACGGCTGCAGCAATGGTGGCAACAGGAGAAACACGTCCGCCATTGATATTCAAAACCACGAAAGATCTAGTGGTGCCCGGCCGCATGGTGGACCAGGTTATCGGCCAAGACGAGGCAGTCAATATTATCAAAAAAGCAGGACTCCAACGCCGCCATGTACTCCTTATCGGTGAGCCGGGTACAGGCAAATCAATGCTGGGCATGGCGCTTGCAGAACTGCTTCCCAAAGAAAAACTGGCTGACATTCTTGCCTATCCAAATCCGAATGATGAAAACCAGCCGCTCATCCGCACGGCTGCCGCAGGCACGGGCAGAACGCTCGTGGCGCAGGCACGCCTTGAAAGCAATGGTGTGTTCAAAAACCAGAACATGATTTTTCTGATTATTGCTATTGCGATTTCACTCGTGCCGTATTATTTGTACAGCAGGAAAATATTTCCGTTTGACAGCCCAGTCATTTATGCAGCATCAATGATTACCGGCGTCGTTTTTGTGCTGGGAATTATTCTCTTTATCAATCTCGGCAAGCGCGTGATGCCGAAAATCAATGTGCCAAAAATTGTGGTTGATAATTTTGGAAAAAAAGAAGCACCCTTTTTGGATGCAACCGGCGGACATGCCGGAGCACTGCTCGGTGACTGCCTGCACGACCCGTTCCAGACCGGCGGACTGGGCACGCCGGCGCATGAGCGCATAGTAGCAGGCATGATTCACAAGGGGCATATGGGCGTGCTGTTTATCGACGAAATCGCTACGCTCCAGCCCCACACGCAGCAGGAACTGCTCACGGCAATGCAGGAAGGCAAGTACGCAATCACTGGCCAGAGCGAACGCAGCGCCGGCGCCATGGTCAGGACTGAAGCAGTGCCCTGCAATTTTATTCTCGTTGCCGCGGGCAATCTTGAAACACTCAAACACATGCACCCTGCGTTGCGCTCGCGCATTCGCGGGTATGGGTACGAAGTGTACATGAAAGAAACAATGAAGGACACGCCTGAAAACCGGGCACTCATCGCACGCCTCGTTGCACAGGAAGTGGTAAAGGACAAACGCATCCCGCATTTTACGCAGCAAGCAGTTGAAGTGATGGTGCAGGAAGCACGCAAAATGGCAAACCGCAAAGGCCACATCACGCTTCGGCTCCGTGAGCTCGGTGGACTGGTACGCGCTGCAGGAGACCTCGCTCTTGAAAGAAAACATCCAGCAGTCTCAGGGCAGGACGTGCTCGACGCGAAAAAATATGCGCGCACGCTGGAAAAACAGCTCGCGGACCAGCTGATTGAGCGCAGAAAAGAATATGAAGTTATCATCATTGAAGGCAAGCGAGTAGGACGAGTGAACGGGCTTGCTGTTATGGGCGGCGAAACAGGAATTTACTCAGGCATTATTCTCCCCATTGAAAGCCAGGTCACGCCGGGCGGCAAGGAACGCCAAGTGGTCGCCACCGGAAAACTCGGTGAAATTGCCAAAGAGGCAATCAAAAATGTTACTGCTATCATTAAAAAATATTTCGGCGAAGACATCAAGGAAAAACATGACATTTACGTCCAGTTTCTGCAGACCTATGAAGGGGTTGAGGGAGACAGCGCGAGCATTGCGGTTGCAACGTCAATTATTTCCGCGCTGAAAAATATCCCGGTGCGCCAAGACACGGCAATGACCGGAAGCCTTTCAGTGCGGGGCGATGTGCTGCCTGTGGGCGGGGTGAGCGCAAAAGTGGAAGCGGCCATTGACTCAGGCCTGACGCAGGTTATTGTGCCACGATGCAATGTGCAGGACATTGTCGTGACTGAAGAAAAACTGAAGCTCATCAAAATTATTCCGGTTGATACCATCTCGCAAGTCCTGAAAGAAGCTCTGGATTGGAAGGGCAAGGAATCAGTGCTGAAGAAGATTATCGCGATGAATGGAAATAAGTAAACGCACTGAACTCATCGCCGTGCCCCTACTTCTTTTCCTTCAGGTGTATATTTCTTGACATCGATAACGCTCTCAACATTGCGGATGAGCGTGGTGAGCTGGTCAATGCCCACTGCTGGAGGAACATCCAGTTTGAACGTGATAACAACATTGTCTTTTTTGCTGCGTGTGTTCACCGCAAGCACATTAATGCCCTGGCGCGCAATGAGATTCAGAACCTGTGCCAGCAAGCCAACACGGTCATGGACCACGACTTTCAGTTTCTGAATGTTTTCAGTGTCGTCTTCTTTCCATGCTGCAACAAGCGCCTGGCTCTGGTTCAGCGTTGCGCTGTTCGGGCAGGCCTTTGCGTGAATCGTTATCTTTTTTTCTTTGGTCAAAAACGCGAGAATCGGCGTCTTGAATAGTGGTGCGCAACATTTTGAAAATTTAATCTGCGCCGGCTTCGGCTTCATGCCACTGATGATTATTTTTTCTTTGAGCCGCACGCTAATGGGCGAGGCATCATCGTCTGCGCCCGAGACATCGGTCTTGATGTTAAGGATTGTTTTTATCTTACTGCGCGCCTTGCTACTTTTCACAAACGAAAGCCATGCCCGCGCTGGATGCGCATTGCGCTGGAGGGTGATATTAACGACATCGCCGCTTTTCAGCAGCGTGTCAAGCGCCACATTGAAGCCATTGACCTCGGCCCTGGTGCAGTGATTGCCAACGTTGGTATGGACGGCGTAGGCAAAATCAACCGGCGTTGATGCCTCCGGAAGAGAAATCGGGTCGCCTTTCGGCGTAAAGACGACAATTTCATTTTCAAACAAGTCAATGCGCAGGGTTTCGACAAACTCTTGCGCAGTTTTTGATTCCTGCTTCCATTCGAGCAGCTGCTTCAGCCAGCTCAGCTTCCGGTCAAACCGCTTGTCGCGTTCGCTGCCTTTGTACCGCCAGTGCGCAGCAATGCCCTCCTCGGCGAGGTTGTGCATTTCTTTTGTTCGTATCTGAATTTCAATAATTTTTCCGTGCGGGCTCACCACCGAGGTGTGCAGTGACTGGTAGCCGTTTGCCTTGGGCACTGAAAGATAATCTTTGAACCTGCCGGGAATCGGCTTCCAAAGCTCATGCACTATGCCAAGCGCTGCGTAACATTCAGGAACCGTGCTCACGACGATACGAATGGCGATAAGGTCGTAAATTTCTGAGAAATCTTTTTGTTTTTTCTTCATCTTTTGGTAGATGCTGTAAAAATATTTTGCCCGGCCAACAACATCCGCGGCAATCTGCGCTGCTTCTAATTTTTTGTGGATATGGGAAATAAGTTCCTTGGTATTTTTTTCGCGCTCTGCTCTTTTTTCTGAAATGCGCGCGCGTATTTTGTGGTACGATTCAGGCTCAACAACTTTGAACGCGAGGTCTTCAAGTTCGCCTTTCATCGAGCGCATGCCAAGCTTGTGCGCAATCGGCGCATAGATGTTCATTGTTTCTTGGGCAATGCGCTGTATTTTTTCGGGCCGGAATCCGCTCGTGCCGAGCGTGCGCATGTTATGGAGCCGATCAGCCAACTTGATGAGAATAACGCGCACATCCTTTGCCGTGGCGAGGAGGATTTTCCGGATGTTTTCAGCAGTGTATTGCTCTTTTGACTCAAAGCGTATCTGAATTTTGGTCACGCCATCAACCAGCGAGGATATTTCCTCACCGAATTCCTTTTTCAGCTGCTCGATGGTGACGCCGCAGTCTTCGACACAGTCGTGCAGCAGGGCGGCGCATAAGCTTGCTGAATCCGCCTTGAACGCCATGAGAATCGATGCTGTTTCAAGCGGGTGGATAAAATAGAATTCTCCTGAACTTCGCGTCTGGCCATGGTGCGCGTTGTGCGCAAAAATAAATGCTTTTTTCAGCTTGGAAAGGTCGGCATGGTGGTTATACTCCAAGACCTTTTTGAGAAATGTCTCGCAGCTTTCATGCGTGTGCGTGCCTTGGTCAAACGCGCGGATTTCTTCAAGCAGGTGTTCGGGGATAGAGGGAGTAGAGTGTGCCATGGCGGTGCCATTTTTTCCATTGCGCTTTAAAAGCGTTGTTAGGGAGGTTATCACGTCAGCCATAAGCATCAACTGGTTGAGCCAGTGGTCGGTGGATGGTAGAGTAAGATTTATAATCTTTTTGGTGTCTCGCCATGTTTATGGCACCTAAAAAGCAACTTTGCCTCGGCATTGAAACAACCGCGCATACCTTCGGCGCCAGCGTTGTAGAGAGCACGGGAAAGATTCTATCGAATGAGAAAGATGCCTTTCAGACCGCCCGCGGAGGAATGATTCCATTTCAGGTAGCCCAGCACCATGTCGAAATCTGCGACGCAGTCATTACAAAGGCGCTGGCCGCTGCAGGCGCGGAAATAACTGATATCGACGTCATTGCGATCTCTTCATCGCCAGGCATCGGCCCCATGCTTCGCATCGGGTGTACCGCTGCACGTTCACTTGCTGGATTGTATAAAAAGCCGCTTGTGCCCGTCAACCACTGCATTGCCCACCTTGAGATTGGCCGGCTTGTGAGCAAGGCAAAAGACCCGGTGCTGCTGTACGCCTCCGGCGCGAATACCCAGGTCATCGCATTTGAAGGGGGGAAATATCGCGTGTTTGGCGAAACGCTTGACATCGGCGTTGGAAATTTTCTGGATACGTTTGCACGGCACGCTAAACTCGGCTTTCCCGGCGGGCCAAAAATCGAGAAGCTTGCCGCTGCCTGCAAAAACAAGGAAAAACTTGTCGAGTTGCCGTACTGCGTCAAGGGCATGGACGTGACCTTCGGCGGCATGCTGACAAACATACAACAAAAATATGACCGCAGAGAGTATGCACTTGAAGATATTTCGTATGCAGTGCAGGAAACCGCCTTTGCCATGCTCGTCGAAATCAGTGAACGCGCGCTGGCGCATACTGGAAAAACAGAACTCGTGCTCGGCGGCGGCGTTGCCTGTAACAAACGGCTGCAGGAAATGTGCCGCATCATGTGTGAAGAACGAGGCGCGCAATGCTACTGTCCTGAAAACCAATTTCTGGTTGATAACGCTGCAATGATTGCGTGGACGGGACTACTCGAATACAACGCAGGAATAAAAATCGAGTGGCAGCACGCTGCACAACTGAAGAAGGATCCCTATTTGCGAACGGATGAGGCGGATATACCGTGGCGGCTTCAGCCAAACACTCTCTGATAATTCATAAAAATTGCGTTGGCTGTTTCCGTCACGTCAAACCCTTTTATCTCTGCAATCTTTTTGATGCTCAGAGCAATATTTGCCGGCTCATTTCGCTCGCCTTTCACCGGCCCCAAATAGGGCGCATCGGTTTCAGTGAATAGCTGGTTGATGTTGATTCGTTTGGTGAGTTCCTGAAACTGGGATGAAAACACCACATTTGTTGGTATCGAAAAATTGAACCCTGCGTCAGCAGCTTTCATCGCCAGCTTGATTGCGCCGCCGAAACAATGCATCACTATGTTGACGGGCTTGATTGATGAGGACTGAAGCATGTCGATGCACTCTTTCTCTGCACTTCTCGAATGAATGATAATTGGCTTTTTTAATTTTTCAGCAGCAGCAATCATCTGCTCAAACAATGGTTTTTGCTGGTCAAGAAATCCCTTAATCGTAAAATTATCAAGCCCTACTTCGCCGATGGCGACAATCTTGTTTTTTTCCTTTTTTCCTTCGCGCAGTATCCATGCAACTTCCGCATCGACGTCAAACCGCGGGAGCGCCAGAGGAAAGCGCGCGTTTTTTGTATGGTCCCAGAGAATGTTGACAGGATAAATGCCAACCGCGGCATACACGCTTGAATATTTTTGTGCCAATGAAATGCACGCCCGGTTTGTTTCCGTGTCGAGGCCGTTGGTAATACTGCGCTTCACACCGGCTTTTTCAGCCCGGGCAACTACCGCAGCGCAGTCTTTTTCAAACTGCGCGTCAAAAAGATGCGTGTGCACGTCAACGAGGTTCATGGATTTTCAGAAGCAGGCGCGCTATTTAAAGATTTGGATACCGATTTAGAGTAACGCCTTGAGCAGTATCTCGGCAAACTTAGTGAAGAAAATATAATTGAAGATAACGCCGCCAACTGCAGAGGTAAAAGAGGAAAGCGGATTGTATCCAAACACGAACACGTACATAAAAAACAAAATCACATACAGCACAGCGGACAATCCGATGCCGACCCATACAATGTTTGCTGACGAAAAAAAAAGCGCAATGACGAGCAGGAAACCATACACGACCATCTTGCCAAACATGGTTGCGCAGATTCTGCCGGTGGTAATATGCGAAATAAGAATCATCAGCACCATGCTGATGACGCCCACCCACACGCTGAATGTGAAAGTTAGAATGAGCGAGAAAAAAGTGATCAGCTCAAAGCCAATCGGCACATTCACTATCCGTTTATAGATAGTGGAAAGCCCGCCGAGAATAATCAGCCCAAGCACAATCAGCGGTTTTCTGAAGAGCACCACAAAGAGCAAAGCGAGGAGGACGAGAATATAAGTGAGCATGTGTTTCTTAAACTCGTGCACAATTTTTTGGGTATTTTTTGTGTCCATATTATCCACCCAAGAGCCGCACCAGCGGCTCGCCGAAACGTGCGAACAGGAAATAATTCACCGCCAAATTGATGAGGATAGTAACCGGCCCCCAGAAAAAGCTGAACTGTGACAAGAAACCCCAGACAAAGAAAAAAACAAGGTTCATAATCACCGCAAGAATCATGCCAATGACGACAATGTTATAGCCCGACAAGAAGTAGGCCAGCAGACAGAGAAGCGGGTAGACCGCAAACTTTGCCAGCGTGTACACTGGCTCGCGCACGGACAGAAAATCACCGAGCGCAATCATGGCAATGGTTGCGATGCTCGCGACCAGCGGGCCGTAGGCATACGTCAATACGATGGCAAAAAAAGTGTACAGCTCAATGCCAAGAGACACGATGGTGAACCGTTTGTGGAGCGCGACGAGCGCCGCAAGGAGCACCATCATGAGGATGGTAAAAATGGTGACGAATGTTTTCCTGAATACAATGACGAGAATTAGAAACAAAAACAGGAAGAGATAGGACTTCAAGCGCGTGCGCTGGACGAGATTTTTCAGCGCAGTATTCAATGCTTTCAGCTTTTGAATCCGTGCCTGCGCTACGTTGAAAGGAATCTTCATAATCGTTAAAAAAACCTATTCCCTATTTAATGTTTGCGATGCGCTCTTTCACCGCGCCATAAATTAAGGGCAGCGCAATCGTCGCGTCACAGATGACATCAACAAAGTCTGCTTTGACATTCATCTTGCCCCATGAGATTCCTTCTTTTAGGGGAGCGCCGCTGCTGCCGCCGGGCTCGGGATGGTCGGTGGTTATTTGCACGCCGTACGTCGCTGCGTTGGGCGCGAGCTGCATTGCCTGTTGGATATAATTTTTCGGCACGCCGCCGCCAATGTAGATGACGCCTGCTTTTTTCGTGTCCCACGCAATGTCCATGATTGATTTCAAGTCCTCAAATGCTTTTACCTGGGCTTTTTTTCCTTTTGCCAACTGGCCCCATATCATCAGCCCGATGCCGGAGTCGGCCAATGCAGGACAGAAAATCGGAATGTTTTTTTCTGCGCACATTTTGAGGATTGAATCTTCTGGTGTGCATGTCAGAAGGCCGCCAACAGTTTTGAGGAGCTCAGGTATTGTTTCGATTGTCGAAAGCGTTTCAAAATGTTTTTCAAAAAAATCCTCGAGCCCCTCGTAGATGGTGTTGGGCATGAAGCTGTCAAACATGCGGTAGATATGCTGTTCGTTTAATTCTTTGTCATCTGCTATTTCAGTGCCGTGGTTGTGGTGATACCCCAATGCTTCAGCCATGTCATGCGTCAGTGTTGCGCCGGTGGTGACGAATACCTTGATTCTACCGGACGCGAGCATATCGATGATGACTTTTTTCATGCCGCCCGGCACCATGGCGCCGGCGACGCCGAGGAAAATGGTACATTCATTGTCGCGGAACATTTTTTCCATGATGTCTGCTGCTTTCGCAACTCTGCCGGCACCCATGACGGCGTTGCCCATTTCTTTGACAAGCTGGTTCACGCTCATGTTGGGAGCAAGGGCGATGTGCTTGATTGGACGGATGTTGGTCGAATTCATGACGGTTGGGGAAGCCAGTTTATTTATATATGTTTGGGGAAGGTATTTAAAGGAAAATCAAACAACAAAATTTATAAAACCGTGCCCATCCCCGCTCGTACTATGGCAATTATCGGATTTAACTTTACCAAGATGCACGTTGAGCGCAAGGCACCTATTGCCGGCAAGATTTCAGTCAAGAATAACGTTTCTATCAAAGACGTTGAAAAAAACGACTTCAACTTTGGCAAGGTAAAGCAAACCGGCCTGAAGTTTACATTCGAATTTACGGTTGACTACGAGCCAAAAATTGCAGACATCCTTCTTGAAGGCGAAGTGATTGACTTACAGGACGAGAAGCGCGCTGACGCTATTGTCAAAGAATGGAAGAAAAGCAAAAAGCTCGAGCCTGCAATCATGACCTCCATTTTGAACACCGTGTTGAGCAAGGCAAACGTGCAGGCACTTATTATGAGCAGAGACATGAACCTTCCGCCGCCCATTCCGCTGCCGAAAGTAAATGTACGGGGAAGCGGGAACACAAACGACACGGACGCGATGGAGTCTAATGAGACGGTTGAAGTGAAGAAGTGAGCAACAGAGTACCTGTACTAATTAGAAAAGATTAGAAGAATAAAAAAATTCTATCGGCGAATTCCGACAAAGAGATTCAACCATTATCTCACACTCCCTATTCCTGCACCGATTGTTTTCGACAACGCTCGCGCTGGTTCATAACTTGGATCAATGCGAAGTACCGTAGCAACAGCGTGGCGTGCTCCTGCATAATTTCGTTGTCGTGCAAGCAGTTGCGCCATTTCATAATGCGCGCGGATATGTTGCGGATCTGCGACCACGACTTGGTTAAATGCAGTTATTGCTCCGGTAACATCTCCCTTGACTGCCCGCTGGCAGCCAAACATGTAGGTACCGACGAGACGCTGCTCGCGAACGGTATCTTTGGGCAGGCGCTGAAATGCGGCAAGCGCTTCAGTATTTCTGCCATAGCGCATAAGGCGAACCGCTGCTTCATATCCGTTTCCTTTTGTAAGCCGTTCATAGAGCTCTGCAGTTTTACCTGCAACGGTTTTGATACTATATTCTGTTGCTGCGGTTGTTTGTGCGCGACGGCACATAGTGCCTGCTTCTCGCCCGTCGAGTTTTCCCATAACTTGCACAACTGTATCGGTTAATGAGCGTGTGGTTGGCTGCATGCCCCATGCCAGTCCCGGGTCAACAAACAATTCTTTAGGTGCACTATTTGCAGTGATAGCAACAGGAATGCCACGAATCATAGCGTCTGCTGCTGACAGACTGAAACTTTCATAATCGCTGGGCACGAGCACGAGGTCTGCTCGGCGGTACCATTCACCCAATTTCACCGGATCCATTATTCGCCCTGCAAAATAAACATCGCCTGCAACTGCTCCCAATCGAGTGGCCATATAGTTTTTGATGTTCGGATTTCCATCACCTACAATGACAAGCCGCGCGCGCTTGCGCAGTGCGGTGCGTGCATGCTGATGAATTGCTGGGAACGCTTCAGCAATGCGCTCAAGCCCCTTGCGTTCGGCAATGCGCCCGACATACAAAAGCACAAGGTCATCAGGGGAAATAGGTGGCGCACCGGGTGCGGTTGTTCGCCGTAAGGTATCCCGTGTTCCGTGTTCTAAGGGAAGTTCAACACCATTGGGAATAAGGATTGTTTTTTCGCGCAAATCCTTACGCCCATTAATGACTGATTCCCTGCCAAAAACTGAAAAACACACGAGCGCGTCTGAAGCATCATACACGCGAAAGCGGGTGTCATGGGGATTATGTTGCTGCTTTGGGTCCATAAGCACAAAATGAGTAGTAGTCACTTTTGGCACGCCGGCAAACCGGCGCTCAATCGCATCCATGCCGCCGTACGGCTCGCCGAAATAAATGCCGTGAAAGTGAACCACGTCATACGCGCCCGGCGGAACGCTTTGAAGAAAAGAGTCAATTGATGGAAACGTCCGTTTCGGCATTGTTTCAGGGCGCTGCGTTGATGGCGCATACAAATGGACGCTGCGGTTGACCAGCGTGCCGTTTTGTTTGTACGGAAAAAAAGTTGCAACAGCTGCTTCAACCCTCCCCTGCTGATTGAGTTCTTTAAATAAGAGTTCGGTAACTGCTCCAACGCCGCCGTGCATGCGTGTTGCAAAAGGGCTCATGAAGAGAATTTTTGGTTTCGCCATGGTTCATCCAGTGGTACGGTTTCGCCGATACACATACACGTCCTTGTCCATAAATCCAAGTTCTGTTCCGCTGCGGGCGAGCTCTTTCCAAAACTGCCAGTCCTGGCCGCGCGGCCATAGCCTGCTGAAATAGCCAGCTGCATCAATCGCTTTTTTGGTCATCAGTGTTGTTCCGCCATGGATGATGGGCGCTCCTTCGAGCTCCATCGGCGAACAAGGATTGACCTGTCCTGTTCTGAATCGTTGAAGATTATATGTATGATAACGCGCTGCGCCTGATTCAGGAAATGGCCTTCCGTGCTCATCAGTTGTCCTGCTCTGTGCATGGACAATACCGACGGTTGGATGCGCTTGAAGATAATCGATTTGTGATGTGGTCTTATCTGGAAGAATTGCGTCGCTGCCGCCGGTGACTGAAAAGTAACGAGCACCGCGGGCTTTTCCAATCTTTAGTCCGCGCGCAAATGCGCCGCCTGCGCCACGATTTTCTTCGCTCACAACGACGACACTACCATCACTGATCTCGCGTGCATACCTTTTGCGGATGCTGTCTGCGGTTGCTCCGGTGGTGCTTCCATCGTCAATAACAATGGCGCCCACGCGGTGGTGCCCCTCTTGGTTTAAAATACTCGTGAGGCACTGGTCAACATGATATGGATTTTCATTATAGAGTGCAACAATGTAGGCAACATCAATTGGTGGTGCAGCGCACGCCTGCGCTGTTTCTGCTTCGGTGATGCGATGAAATGCACGGCGTTGGAACGGATTATGTGGTGTGCTGTTTTTTCGTGCTGCATCAAAAAGTTTCAGCACGCCTTCGACACCTTCATTGCACAGGCCGCGGTAATAGGCAATTTCAGGATTTGCCGGATCTTTTTTTGCCGCTTGGTACAGGTACCATCGCGCTGCCTTGGTGTGCTGTGCTCCGATGTCGCCGTCACGCAGGCCGAAAACAGCGTGTGCTTTTGCACGCAACAGAGCACGAGAGGGATTAGTTTCGCCAGCAGGTATTTGGTTCAATCGATCAGTTGCATCACGCTCAATTTTTTCTATCAATTGTGTGATCTCCGGTGTGGGTCTTTTTTGTTGGACGTTGAGCAAGGTGGCAAGCGCTTCTCGTTCACGTCCCTCCCGCGCCAATGCTTTTCCTAATCCTTGGTAGGCAACAGGATTGTGGGGGTTGACAAATTCAATAACTTCACGAAAACAGTGTTCTGCGGCATCATACCTCTGTAGGGTAAAAAGAAGGTCGCCGAGTTCAATCCACGCTGAATCGTTCATATAATCATTTCTTAACACGAATGTATAACCACCGGGAAAGGGGTTATTGTTCCGAGGGGTTGCGGCGCGCAAGGAAGGAGTGTCAAAAAGCATTGCGGGATTGCTGGTTCCCACGGCCTTGACAACATGGCCGCGATCGCGGTCGGCACGGGCTGCGCTGTGGAACTTGGCATTCGCGTTATATAGAGTGGCAACAGACTGTTCAAAAGCAGACGTGGGTTGTAGTCGTAATTGTCCCCGTACAAGTAACTCTTCAAATTGGCGGTGTGCTGTTTCAGGATCGCCGGTTCTGCTGACTGCTCTTGCGCGTATGATTGCAGGGTTCATGGGAAGGAATGAAGAAGAAGTACTATATAAACCTTTCTATTTTTTAACCACTACTAAGTGGTTATTTTAATCGGCTTTTGGAGGGGCCAAAAATACGCTCATTTTGGCTTCTACCTGACCATCGAGCCGTTTTGCCCGGTATTTCAGCCCGGCACCGTACTTACGGTTGCCTTCAGTGCTGCTCTCTGCGCTGATAACTTCCCCCAACAAATACATTCCCGCTGCGCTGTCAATGCCGCCACGCCCACTTCCCCGAAAGATAGTGAGTTGCTTTTTTGCTTCAGGATAATCTCCTTCCATGAACGCAGCAAGGCCTCGCATAAAAAAAGGATAATATTCAATGGGCACCGGCGTTGCAAGAGCCTGCAGTTTCTCTTCGATGGTCGCGTCTTTTTTTCGCGCGTAGTATTTTAATCCGGCAGCCCATTTTGCTGCGCCCGCGTTCAGTGGTTTTCCATCAGGTCCCTGATTCTGCGCATCAACAACCATGCCGAATAAGTACACACCAACGGCGTCGTCTGCTGATTCACTTTTTAGAAACGGTGCAAGGTGCTGTCGAGCATCTCCATATGCTCCAGAACCATAGGCGCGCGCGCCTCGAATGAATGCACCGCGATAGGCAGGCGACGGCACTGCCCCTGCACGAAGTAACTCGTACACTAAAAGATGTGCAAGAAGATGGGGTGTTTCACCAACATCGGGCCGCACTGCTTCTTTCAATCCTTGGCGCAGAGCGGATGTTTCTTCACCAAGCCGGCGTATCTGATTCGTTGCTGCTTCAACTGCCTGTGTGTATTCCGCTTGAATACGGGCTTCTGCTGCACGCGCTGTTTTCAACGCTGGCTCTAAACCCTCTGCCCGTGTTCTATATATTTCTGCATCTGCTAGATTTTTATCAGCTTGTCGGCGTGCAGTAGCGCGCTCTGCGCGCGCAATGTCGCCATCACGAACTGCGGCATTATACAGCGTGCGGTTTTTATCTCGCTCGCGTTCCGCTACTTCAACGCGTGCTTCGAGTTCGCGAACTTTCGCCGGATCACCGCCCTTACTCGCAAGAAGTTCTTGAATGCGCCGTTCTGAAATGCCTGCACCAGTTGCAGCAGCCCGAACAAGATCGAGTAATTTTCTTTCTAAATCTCCTTTTTCTGTTTCTGCAACAGCCAACCGATCCTTCAAAATCTGTGCTCCTGCAAGAATACGCGCAACCTGTTCTTCAGGAATGCCGCCGCCGTTGCCGTAGCTGTTCACCCAGCTCTCGAGCTGGGCTGCATCCGCAGCTTCAATCTCCTGATACGCGCCATTCAAAACCTTGAAAACGCCGTCGGCAGGCAAGCCGTAATCAACAAAATCTTTTCCACCCTGATCCGGGTGGAGCAGCCGCGCGGCATTGCGATAATATTTTTTTGCTGCATCAACTAATGTGCCGTTGACTAACAAAACCTCAAGCTGTCCCTTGCTGAAGGGAAATTTGCTGAGTGGATTTTCTTTGGTAGCCATGATATGCGTTCACCCTCTTTTATCTTTTCGGCGTGATTTTCGGCGCACCGAGATATCCGGCGACGGTGCTGGCTGCTGCGGGATCACGTGTTTTGAGATCCGCAACAAACGTCGCGTACGACGCAGGGCCGCGGGTTTGTTCGATCATGCCGGCGATGAGTGGAGGAATCATCTCAACCAGTTCGCCTAATGCAACATACCGTTCAGTTTCGCTTCCTGGTGTGATGCAGGATTTTTTTGCAATCTGGAAAACAGGGTTGTTTCCTTGTATGCCCTTACAATCAACGACATAAAACAAGCTGCTTACCGCTTTGAACGCTGCAAGTGATGTTCGCCAATTGACATTCATCGGGCACCCGTAATCCTCTCCCATAAATACGTCTGCGTAATATCGGTCCTTGACATCAGTAAATACCCCTCTAGATTTTAGATCTGCCAACTGGCCATGCGCCGCAGTTTCCATAAAAGTAACTGCAACAACTTTTCGCCTTTTTCCTTCGGGAACGTGCGCAGCACTAACCAGTTTTGCTGCTTCATTCCAGCCACATTCATAATTCTCCACCGTATCAAAATTGCTTGGCGCCGGCCGAATTCCAGCAAGATATTGTTGGACAGCGGCCCTATCTTTATTAAGCGGGAAAATATCGACACCAAGAACAGGTTCACGAAATGAAGACTGGCCATAATGGTCCGTAAGTGCCAGAATTGCGAATCGTGTTGTTGCACCGGGTTTCCATAATTCGCCTGAAAAATCGTTAATCGTTTTTTCAACTTGCCCTATAGTTGGGTACATACTACCAGTTCTATCCACCACGGCAACAACATCAACAACGCTGCCTTCGGCTTCCAGTTTTGCTGCGCCTTTGACGTCGCCGGCTGCGAGGAGCCGTGCAGAATCAGTAATCACTGAATCAACAAATGCTTCTGCAGCTTGTTCTACTGTTTGTCCTTTCGGCAGGGATTTTGCGTCCTTTCCTGCGCCTAATCCTAATAGTTCATCTAACAAATTTTTAGAGTCTGCCATAGTTATTCACCTTGTGTTGTTATTGGTTTCATTTTCGTTTCGATTTCTGCGTCAAGCGTTCGTGCTTTGCCAATGAGATGTCTGCTGAATTTTTGCGCCCCGACGTCTTCAGGATATAATCGTCCGACAACCACTCCCAAAAGATAGGTCCCGTGCGGGCAGTCTACTGTTTTCCTAAACGACTCAAGCATGCTGCGTGCTATAGCGAGGTCGCCGAATCGGAATGCAGCAACGCCGCCTTCATACGTCTCCAGATACGCTGCAGGAATATGTTGTTTGGCAAGTTCCCGTGTAACATCTTCTACAGATCGGGCCACAGGCGCATCTTTTTCAAGCTTGAAGATCGTTCCATCGGCAATACTATAATCGTTCAGATGTAAAAACTCCTTAACTGCAGTATAATCAACGCCGAGGCCATATGTTTTGTTGGCCATAGTCTCCAAAGCATTGTACGTTCTTCTTCTTATTGCTTCATCTTCCTCCCAAAATTGGTCCATCCGTCTCTCCCTTAATCGGTCTTGAATGGTAGCCTCTGGTTGGCCTGGAACATTTCGCTTTCTGCCCCCGGTTATTACTCTAGCAACCAGTCGGGTAAATATATTTTCACTCATGCGCCAACACCTCATGCATATGCGTTTCAATTTCTGTGTCAAGCGTTCGTGCTTTGCCAATGAGATGTCTGCTGAATTTTTGCGCTCCAGAATTATCTGGGTATAATCGTTCGACAACTGTGCCGAGCAAATACAGCCCGGGAGCCACATCGGTTCCTCTGAAGGTTTCGAGTGCAGTCCGAGCTTCGGATAAGTTTCCTTCAGCGAAGGCACGTAACCCAGTTTGATAAGGAGTATGATATTGTTCTGGCACGCCGGATAATAATGCAGCAAGAGGTTGCACCACTGTTTTTTCTGCTTCTGCTTCCAACATTCCAACTTCTTCCCTGCGTTGTGCGTAGGCGCCGAGGAATCCGGCAACTGCATCCATGACAGCAGCGTACGGGTTCAATCCTGCAAAGCGATATAATGCTGCTTTATCCTGAACTGCTTCGGGTGTGATTTCGCCGGTAAGGCTGGTAACAACTTGGTTGAGGAAGGTTCCTAATTCTCTTTGTTGAGCACCGCTCGTGGCAGTGAGCTGTTTAATTTGACTTGTTTGTTCACCGAGCTGGCCACGAAGTGTTTCCGTTTCTCCACGCGCAGCATCACGTTCTGTTTCAGCTGCAGCGAAACGGCTGCGATAGGTTCGTAATGCAGCAGCCATGGGCACGTGAACATCGGACAAGAAACCGTTAAACCATTGCGTTGCTTCACGCTCTTGTTGATATGCCTGTACGATGCCAGTAAGATACCTACACATTTCTTGGTCTTCTTCGCTGTTGCCAGCGAATTTTCTTTTGATAGTTGTGTACACTTCATTTGGATCTGCCATGGAAACAAGACTTGACAGAACACCAGTGACCGCGGTAAGCCTATCAGCGAGTGTATAGTTTGTTCTGTTGAGTTTACGTATTTCTTCTTGATGAACTGTTTGCGCTGCTTTCAAATCTGCAATTTCTCCCAGTTTTCCAGCAATGCGCGACGCTGCTGCGCCTGCCTGCCGTCCTGTTTCTGCCTTTGCCTCTCCAAGCAAAGCGTCCAGAGTCTGATACAACGTCGGATCAACGCCCAAGCGCACAAACAATGCGCGCATATACGCTGCATCATCCTCTGCAGCACGCCGTGCATATTCGGTTCGGGAGAATCGGTTGGTTAATTCGCCGCCATACATTCCATGCAACCGCTGGTTGCCTCGCCAAGATAATTTGTGCCTGATGTCAGCAGGTGTTGCCGGCCGTGCGCGGACATAGACGACAGAAACATCATCTTTTCCAACAAACTGTTCATTGAATTCAGCAAGCCAATCTTGTTCGAATTCTTTAGTGTTTTTGTCGGAAGGAATTGAAGCAGGATTGTGGTGCTGCGCCCAAGAAACAACTTCTTCGTATCCAATCGCGGATAATGGCTTCTTGACATGACGTTCGATGGCCGATGAATTCAGCATATTATTTCCGATGATGAGCTCTCTGATTTTAAGTTTTCTGAACGTCGTCCATGCGCCGAAGCCGACGCCGGGTGAGTTTTCTGAAAAAGAAGTGCTTGCTGAATCTGCGATAAGGTCAGCAACGTTTTGGGGCGAGACGGTATAGTCCAGTTCCACACGGCGTTCGCCGCGCTTGTAATCCCATTGAACCGTGCCGAGTGCAGCGGTGAGGTCGGCAGGCGACAAAAATGCAGCGCCGTCAGACAGGAGCATGATGTCCCCGGCAAGCGGCTGAACCGCACAGGAGACAGTGAAATCTTTTTCAGCCATGCCCAGCGCCCGTGACACGCGGTTGTTGAGCGGATGCATAACCTGCTCAAGATACGTCGAAAATCCGTTATGTATGCGCCGTACTTCATTGGCACTGACTCCCTTGTAGTAGGCGTTGGACCTTTCCAGTGATAAGAGAAGATTAGCATAGTCATATTCTTTCATCTGTTTTATTTCCTCAATCAATGAATCGTCGGTACTTAGTTGGCGAGGAATCAAGCCAAGCCTGCCACGGGAGCCGTTGGTTGGCTCAACAATATGGTTTGCATCAGAAAAGGTGACTTGATAGATTCTGCTGTCGCCAACATTCATGGTAAACAAACGGCTGCCGGCAATGACCGCGAGGCTCAACGTGGAGTTCATGCCGTTTCGTTCTGGATAGCCTTCATCATTTCCGAGTTCATGGATGCGTTTGTTTGCGGCGCGCACTTCGTGCTCAATGAGCTGCTGCAGTGTTGCTATTCCTTTGTCAGTTTCAAAAAAGTTTGGTGAATAATTTTCCATCTGTGCAGCAATGTGTTCTGCAGCGCGCACTGCTTCGGCACTTGCGTACTGTCCGCCGTTGTGTCCGGTGCCGCCGAGCCCGTCGGCAACTGTGTACACCCCCATAGACGGATTGATATAGATTCTATCTTCGTTGTGCAGTTTCCCCGGCCCATCCGATAGGTAGGCGATGCGTGTTGCAGCGCCGACAAGATGGTCGAGATCTTGGCCAACCGTGCCAATAAATGCTGATGCCGGCAGAACAGGAATTGAGTGGGGTGTTGTGTTTTCACCGGCTTCGAATTGAGCCACGGAAATGAGGCGTGTTGCTTCATTGGGTGAAGCGTACGATGGTGAAGAAGGAGAATCGCCCATGCCGGCGCTCATGTGAGTTATATAACTGTTTCCCAAACGTTCGGCTGCACGGCGAAGCGCGGCGCCTACGCGGGAGACCAAGGTAGGCTGTGCAGTTTGTTGTTTTTTTGGAGTATTCATACAGCATCACACAAGCATTAAGTATAGCCGTCAAAACCCCTTCCCCTATTTAAACCTTTCCATATTTAAACCACTACCCAGTAATAAATCCAAAAGGATAAACTTTAAATAAAACCTCCTGTTTACTTAAAGTCAACGAATGGTTTGATAGGGGTTTGATGGGTGGAGACCATATAGTTATTTATACCCCGCCATACCGGAGCAATCTAATGCCAAAAATCCTCAACCTCAAAGTCGCTGAAGCAATACAAGACGATGTCAACAAAGGCATTGTCCGTATAGATTCACAGCTCATGAACGAAATCGGTGTGAAATCCGGCGACATTGTTGAAATCAGCGGCGAACGCCCGACCGTGGGCATTGCTGACCGCGCTTATCCCGGCGACATTGGACTCAACATCGTGCGCATGGACGGCATTCTGCGCAGAAATGCAAAAACAAGCATTAGCGAAATTGTCAAAGTCAAAAAAATAGAGATTGCTGAGGCAAAAAGAATTGTGATTGCGCCGGCGCGAAAGGGAATCAGAATAACCGCGCCACCCAATACCTTCCGACAAAGCCTACTCGGCAGGGCGGTGGTTAAGGGAGACATCATATCACTCGGAGGAGCGCGGCGAAGATACCATCCGCTGTCCGGCCATTCATTGGTTGACGAAATGGTGAACAGTTTGGAGGAAAGCATGTTCGGCTTTCCGTTCGGCGACCTGAAGTTTGTCATCGTTGAAACCAACCCGAAAAAACCAATCATCATCACCGACCTCACTGAAGTTGTCTTGAGCCCGCAAGCAGTGCAAATCAAGGAAGACGAAGCATTCCCTGAAATTGCCTATGAGGACATCGGCGGCTTGAGTGAAGAAATCAAAAAAATTCGGGAAATGGTCGAGCTTCCTCTCAAGCATCCGGAAATTTT
Source organism: Candidatus Woesearchaeota archaeon (assembly GCA_030651375.1). NCBI lineage: Archaea > Nanobdellati > Candidatus Woesearchaeota > Candidatus Woesearchaeota archaeon. The sequence continues at coordinate 155,493 of JAUSFM010000014.1, forward strand.
TGAGCGGCTGGGCATTGAGCCACCGAAAGGTATCTTGCTTTACGGCCCGCCTGGCACGGGAAAAACCCTGCTCGCAAAAGCAGTAGCGAATGAAACCAGCGCGCACTTTGTCCTTATCAATGGCCCGGAAGTGATGAGCAAATTCTACGGTCAATCTGAAGAAAATTTGAGAAAAAAGTTTGAAGAGGCGGAAAAAAATGCGCCGTCAATCATTTTTATCGACGAGATTGACGCGGTTGCCATCAAGCGTGAAGAGTCGCGCGGTGAAGTGGAACGAAGAGTCGTTGCCCAACTCTTGGCATTGATGGACGGCTTGAAATCGCGCGGAAAGGTCATTGTTATTGCGGCGACCAACCTTCCTGACCAAATTGATGGCGCGCTGCGGCGTCCGGGCAGGTTCGACCGTGAGATTGAAATCGGCGTGCCGGACAAAGAAGGCAGGCTCAACATTTTGAAAATTCACACGCGCAACATGCCCATTTTAGGGTCGTTATATACGGATTCATTACTCACGAGCATTAAAGACAAAATCAAACAAAAAGAAGGCGAAGTAAAAGAAAAGATAAAAAGAGATACCGAGCAGATTGATGCCCTTAAAAAAAATAATAAGCTCGTGGATATTTTGATTCTGGCTAAAAAAGAAGAACTAAACACCATCAAATCAAAAATAGAAGAATTAGAGGAACAAAAAAAGAAAGCAGACCCAACCGTAATATACAAAGTAGTAGAAGCTCTACGAGTATTGACGAAGGAGTATGCAACAGCCAGTGCTGAAATAAAAAAGAGAGAAGACCAAATAGCAGAAGAAACAAACAAAAATAAAGCGCTGCTTGAAGAAATACATCTCACGGAAACAAATATTGCGCGGCTAAAGAAACTGTGGAATGACGAGAAAGCGGTGCTTAAAGCAGTAGAAAAGATAAAAAATGTAGAAGATGCTCGGCGAGAATATCTCCCAACCGATCCGCGGCTTATGGTTATTGAGAATACCTGCACTGATGATGAACACTACCAAGTGTTAGAGGCATGTAAGCTGTATGGCATAAGTGTCGATGATGCACGGCGAGAAGGGGCTAAAGAAGATTTGCGGGAAATAGCAGGTGTTACCCACGGATTTGTCGGCGCTGACGTTGCCGCATTGGCCAAAGAAACAGCAATGATTGTGCTTAGGAAAGTACTTCCTGACCTGAAATTGAGTGAGGAAGAAGAAATCTCTAAAGAGGTTCTTGAAAAACTGAAAATTACAAAAGAAGATTTTATGGAAGCACTCAAAGTAGTGCATCCCTCTGCCATGCGCGAGGTACTTGTCGAAGTGCCTAACATAACGTGGGATGACATCGGCGGCCACGAAGACGTCAAGCAGGAATTAAAAGAAGCAGTTGAATGGCCGCTAAAACACGCAGAAGCATTCCAGCGGCTCGGCATCCGACCGCCGCGGGGAATTCTGCTGTACGGCCCGCCAGGCGCCGGAAAAACACTGCTCGCAAAAGCAGTTGCGAATGAAAGCGAAGCGAATTTTATCCTCGTCAAAGGGCCTGAACTGCTATCGCAGTGGGTTGGCGAGAGCGAAAAAGCGGTGCGCAATGTGTTCAAGCGGGCACGCCAGACCAGCCCGACTATCATTTTTTTCGACGAAATTGACGCTCTCGCGCCTATGCGCGGCGCGAACAGTGACAGCCACGTCACTGAACGCGTCGTCAATCAGCTTCTCACAGAAATGGACGGGCTTGAGGAATTGAAGGATGTTATCGTGGTTGCCGCCACCAACCGGCCGGATATCCTTGACACCGCCCTGCTCCGCCCGGGGCGATTTGACCGCATCATCCTCACGAAAATTCCTGATGAAGATATGCGCAAGAAAATTTTTTCAGTGCACACCAAAAAAATGCCGCTGGGCAAAGATGTGGTGATTGATGTCCTTGCAAAAAAAACAGAGAATTACGTCGGCGCTGATATCGAAGCGGTGTGCCGCGAAGCCGCAATCCTTTCGCTCCGAAAAGACATGAACGCCGCAGAAGTTCCCATGGCATCATTTGAAGAAGCGCTCAAAAAAGTCAAGCCCTCGGTCACGCCAGATATTGAAAAAGCCTACGAAGAGCTCCAAGACAAATTCAAGGCAGCGCGCGGAAAACAAATGATTGCTGAACGGCCGAGCTATTTTGGGTAGATTTGCCATGAAAGAAAAAACAATGGCTCGGATTCTTCTCTTAGGAGTTGATCATGCTGACAGTCTCGGAGCTTCACGATTGGAGGCAGCTTTACGTGCTGAAAAACCAAGTGGTATAACGCTTGAGACAAATGAAAAATACCGTCGAGCATCAGAGAACGGAAGCATCGAACGGTTGCATCGTGCACGCATTACTTTTTGGCGGCGACACGGCCTTCTTCCTGAAATAGAAACAATGATGTTGGAAGATGTACACGCCTATGATTTTGAGATTCGGGGCGCATTTGCTTACAGCAAAGAAAAGGGCATTCCAGTATATTGTATCGAAGACAATACGGCATATGATAAGCTTATCAAAGAATTGCAAAAATATCCTCAGGATTCTCAAGACATTCGTAAGAGGGTCAGCGAAAGAAACCAGTATGACCGCTCTCGAAACCAAATGCGTGCTGAAACATTTTATGATGATGCGCAACGTTTTTTCTCAAACGCTGATGCCAAGTCACGTGATGATGAGCATCACGTTGCTGACATTATGTGTGGCAATTCCGCAATCAATATACCCCGTCGGGATAGAGTCATGGCTCCGGGGCTTTTGCGGATCGCTGAACGCCATCCCGACGCAGAAATCGTACACATTGGCGGCTTAGCGCATTTGTTGGATGATGCAAAAAACAGAACACTGTATTCACGCATAAAAAACCATGCTTCTGTCAGAAGAGCAACGATAAGGGATTATGAAACGGCATGACTGTCGCACAAACTTAATAAACTCCTGCACGTTTTTATTTTCTATGTCCACCCACTCCCAACCAGCCCCCGGCTCCCGCGTGAAAATTCAGATAAACAAAAAAGGCGCATTGAAAGACATTGAAGGGATTCTGATGCCAACTGACGATGACGCGCACACCTTTGTCAAGCTCGACAGCGGCTATAATCTGGGCGTTGAAAATAAATCGATTGTGAAGATACAAACAATAAGCGCGCTTTCTTCAAAACCAACAACCGCCCACCACATACCACTCGCAAAAAATCTCCCCACCATCACTCTCCTTCACACCGGCGGCACCATTGCGTCAAAGGTTGATTACGAATCTGGCGGCGTTACGGCAAAATATTCTGCCCACGACCTTCTTCAGCTGGTGCCCGAGCTTGCCACCATTGCAAACATCAAAACTGAGCTGGTTGCGAACATCATGTCTGAAGACATGAATTTTTCTGATTACCACAAAATTATCGCAGGAATAAAAAAACATGCAGCCGACTGCGACGGCATCATCATCGGCCATGGCACCGACACGCTGGGCTACACGGCCGCTGCACTGGCATTTGCGCTCGAAACAATTAGTATTCCGGTTATTCTCGTCGGTTCGCAGCGCTCATCCGACCGCGGCAGCACCGATGCAGCGGCAAATCTTATCTGCGCAGCACAGTTCATCACCCAGACCAATTTTGCCGGCGTCGCGATATGCATGCACCACACCAGCAGTGATGATGTGTGCGCGATTCTCCCGCCGACAAAAACAAGAAAGATGCATACCAGCAGGCGTGACGCGTTCCAGCCGATCAACGCAGCACCAATTGCACTCGTTCACTATCCGACAGGAAAAGTTGATATTCTTGCCACTGACTATGCGCGGAAATCAGCCGGCACGCTCATGGTGCAAGAAAAGTTCTCGCCAAACATCGGGCTCCTGAAAGTGCATCCATCCATCAAGCCCGAGCTCGTTGAATTTTTTGCAAAAAACTATGCAGGCATTGTCATCGAAGGCACTGGGTTGGGCCATGCGCCAACCAACACGCCAGAAAATCTCAAGAATTATGAAACGCTCAAAAAGTACATCAAACAAGGAGGTATCGTTGCAATAACGTCCCAATGCCTCTACGGCCGAGTCCATCCCTCTGTGTACACCAACCTGCGAAGGTTGGCAGAAATCGGTTGTATTTTCTGCGAAGATATGCTGCCGGAAACAGCGTACATAAAACTCGCCTGGCTCCTCGGCAATTATTCAGCCGACGAGGCAAAAATACACCTCGCCAAAAACATGCGCGGTGAAATCACCGAACGCAGCGAATATGAAGAAGAATTTCTCAAGATGAAGCAATGAGCCACGACTACGCACAGCTCGGATTGCGCATGGGGCTGGAAATTCACCAGCAGCTCGAAGGTAAAAAGTTGTTCTGCTTGTGCCCCACAACGATTCGCAAAGATGAACCTGACTTTGAGGTGCGTCGGCGCCTCCGCGTTTCTGCCGGTGAAACCGGCGCGGTGGATATTGCAGCACAGCACGAAGAAGAAAAAAAGAAATATTTTTCCTACCGCGGCTACCACAACAGCACCTGCCTTGTTGAGCTGGATGAGGAGCCGCCGGCACTGCCTAACCATGATGCACTGCAAACCTGCCTCCAACTCTGTAAACTACTGCACTGCGAAGTCGTTGATGCGATTCAATTCATGCGAAAAACGGTTATTGATGGGAGCAACACCTCGGGCTTCCAGCGCACGGCACTCATCGGCACTGATGGCTACGTTGATGTTGATGGAAAAAAAATCGGCATTGCCACTGTATGCCTTGAAGAGGAGGCATGCCAGGTCATTGAACGCACCAAAGAATATGACGTTTATAACCTTTCCAGGCTCGGCATTCCGCTCATTGAAATTGCAACTGCGCCGGACATCACCACACCGGAGGAATGTAAAAAAACTGCGCTCATGCTCGGCATGATTTTGCGCAGTGTACCGAGCATGAAACGGGGCATCGGCAGTATCCGACAGGATGTGAACCTTTCAATCAAAAATGGGCATCGCGTTGAAATCAAAGGATTTCAAGAAGTCCAATCACTGCCAAAGGTAGTAGACGGAGAGATTGAGCGCCAGCTCAAAGAAAAAAAGGGTGAATCGCACGTACGCAAGGCAGAACCCGACGGCACCACCTCTTTTTTGCGGCCAATGCCCGGCGCAGCACGCATGTATCCGGAAACTGATGTGATTATTATCATTCCTGACTTTGCAGGAACTGGCGACGTGCGACTGTTGAGCGAGAAAGCCGACGAACTGCAAAAACTTGGCTTGAGCAAGGATCTTGCTGAGAAGATTGCGAAATCAGAACAGTACGATCTTTTTGGTGAGCTGAAAACTGCCTGCACCACGGTCAAACCTTCATTTATTGCCGAAGTGCTCGTGTCGTATCCTGCTGAAGTCAAAAAAACCGGTGGCGACGCAGGAAAAATTGTTGCCGGAACCCTGCGCACTGTGTTCATTGCGCTTGACGCGGGAACCATTGCAAAACCATCGCTTATGGCGCTTCTTGTTGATGTGTCTAAAGGACTGGCGTTTGATGTGCACAAATATGAATTAATTTCTGACAAAGAGCTTGAGGAAGAAATAAAACATATTGTGAAAGAATCAAAAGAGCTGCCGTTCAATGCCGTGCTGGGCAAAGCAATGGGCAAGCTGAAAGGCAAAGCAGAGGCGCAGAAGATAATTGAATTGCTGAAGAAGATGAAATGATAATTCTGCCGTCGATACTTTTTTTCTGTTCCGGTGTAACCGGAAATATTTCGAAATTCTGTTTGTCTTGCGTAATTCTTCCGGCGTGCCCGGAAATATTCCGGTGCCGCCGGAATTCTTCCGAATTTGTGTGAGAAACGCATATTAAGACGGGTATCTTCGGTATTTTAAAAAAAGAAAAGGTGCACAATCCGTGCACGAGCTTGAAAACCAAGCTAAAGAGAGTATAGGTACTATAAATAATTTTCCTCATGCAGGGGTCGCACAATCTGGTAGTGCACGGGCTTGAAAACCTCGATGCCTTTACCGGCTGTCTGGGTTCAAACACGGTTCACAGGATTAGATGTGTACGGGTGAAAATCCCAGCCCCTGCGTTTTATTTTATTCGAGAGAAAAAAAAAGAAAAACACCCAACCCCGGCGCCAGTCCTGATTCATCAAAAAAAGAAACAACCACCAACGATCCACAACCATGGTGGAGGAGTTTCAGAGACAATATGTACACAAGCAGTGGACTATAAAAAACTTTCGTTCACACTGCCGCATAAGAAAAAAAAGAAAAAACCGTGTCGCATAATGCGGCACACAAGGTTCAGCCCCTGATACCATAAAAGACAATGTCCTATATAAAATTTTCCCTTCATACTCACGGCCGGGTCGCATAATCCGGTATTGCACCAGACCGAAACTCTGGACGCCTAACGGCTCTCTGGGTTCGAATCTTGATGCAGCCAGTAATGCATTGGGACGAAAATCCCAGCGCCGGCGTGTTTTATATTCAAAAAGAAAGAAAAAAGCGGAAGACTGAAACCCTCACAACTCAGAAATGAAATAGGTTATATAAACTTTTCCTATTCACGCCCAGGTCGCTCAACTTGGTAGAGCGGGAGATTGAAACCCTCCTTCCCGAAAGGGTATCCGGGTTCAAATCTCTTTGAGCGAAAGCTTTTGGGATGAAAATCCCTGCCTGGGCGTGTCTTTTTAATCAGTTATTACATCTCACAAAATTACTACGGACCTGGTGGGATTCGAACCCACGAGAACCAACTTACTCCTGAACCATTTTAGGAGGCTGGTGCCCTATCCAGGCTAGGCGACAGGTCCACAAAGGGGCAAGAAAGAGGTAGTTTTAAATAATTTTCTCATTCACCAGCCTGTATGCCTCTCTTAAAACACCTCCCGGAAGACTTTATTGTCGAAGAACTCAGCACGGTGCCGGAACTGAAGCCCGGACCATATCATTATTTGTACCTCTCGAAGAAAACGTATCCAACGATGAAGGCGTGCCAGATAATCGCTGATGCAATACATGTGCCATTGGCAAGTATCGGTTTCGCTGGCAACAAGGATAAACAGGCAGTCACGAAACAACTCATTTCAATCAAAACAACGCGCGACCTCACCTCTTTACTTGAGCGGTTCAAAACAGGTGACCTCACGCTCGAATACATCGGCACGGGAGATGAACCGATAGTGCTTGGCCATCTTCGAGGGAATCGGTTCATTATTGTCGTACGGCAACTCACGCAGGAACAGCCAAAAACGCTCACTCGCTTTGTCAATTTCTTTGGTGACCAGCGGTTTTCCAAAAATAACAGTGAGATTGGCAAATTACTCGTCAAACAACAATTCAAAGAAGCCTTGGTGCTTATTGATAATCCAGCTGCACAAAAATATCTTGAAGAACATCCTGCAAATGCCGTTGACGCGCTGCGAAAAATTCCAAAACAACTCTTGAAAATGTATGTGCATGCGTATCAAAGTATGTTTTTCAACAAAACAGTGGCTGTGTTTCTTGACGGCAAAAAAGATGAGGTAAAAAATAGGATGGTGCCGCTGGTTGGCTTCGGATATGAATGTGACAATGCAGAGATTGATGCCATCATCAAAAAATTGCTCGACGAAGAAGGAATTACTGAACGCGATTTTATTATTCGCCCCCTGCCTGACATCAGCTGCGAAGGCGGAGAGCGGACACTGTTTGCTGAGATTCACGACTTAGAAATCGGTCCGCTTGAGGATGATGACCTGCATCCTGACATGAAGAAATGCACGCTCATATTCTGGCTGGACAAGGGATGTTATGCGACTGAAGCAGTGAAGCAGATGATTGAGAATTAGTGAAATCCTGTTTTGACGAGTTCAACTGCCTGCAGCCGCGCGCCGAGATGTGTTGGCATGCGTTCGTCGTATCCTAAATAAGAATCAAGATTGCATGAAGGCATTCGTGGTGTCAGATACCCGCTGGAAAATCCATCTGAACCACCAGCTCCCTCCCATACCGCAGCAGCTCGCAACGCCCAGCTGTTGATTTTTCGCATACTTTTATCAGGTGCCATGCCGCGGCGCTTGAGTTCTGCGTGAACATAGGGCGCAACAGTCCAGAACAAACCCGGCCCATCACCTTCTGCACCAATACCATGTTGGCCTGCGAGATAGCATGCATTTCGGCTAAGGTGATATTGACTCGCCCATTGGATGAATTCTTTTGCAAATGTTTCGCACACGGTGTTTTGTGCTCGATTAACCAAGTCATCTTTATGCAGTTCTTTAAGAACGTAGTCTTTTGGCCGCATAAGCCGGAGAAGGTGTGCGCCAACCCGTGCTTTAAGATACGATTGTTGGCACTGGTCAAGTGCCCCCCAGGTAACGCCTGCTGTTGCACTTAGTTCTTCAAGTGAAACGCTCAATGGCTGAAAATCGCCAACCCATTTTCGCAAGAGACCGCCATCTTTTATCTCGCACAGCATGAGTTTGCATAATTCTTCATACGCAAGTTCTAAACGCGCGCCACCCACAGTTTCTTTGCCTACAAGAACGTTTTCAAATCCGGTTCGGTTGGAAATCAATAGTGTACGGTACTGTTGCGCAGTCGCTTCAATTACAGCATCACGCTCTGCCTCTTTGAGTCGGTTACTACTGGCATGAAAAAATGTAGGGTCAAAGCCCAGATAAAAATCAATCGACGTGTCCATAAAACTCGAGAAAAGATGTTTTGTTTATAAGACTTTCTTTAGTTTTGAGGACGCTGCGATCTTTTTCTCATCGGTTTTCCCCCTTCGTTCTAATTGATTAATGTCCGGTTCGGGTGGCAAATTTTCTGGTTGAATGCCTCGCGCAGTAAGAAGTGTTCGTATATCGACATTATTTTTAACATGTTCTTCGGTTATTTTTGGTTCCCCGTGCAGATCCTCTTTTTTCACATTAAAGTTGGTAATTTCCGTTGCAAGATTTTTTGCTGTTATTGTGATTGTTGGCAGAAAATCAGCAAGTGGCTTTTTTTGAGATATCCCCATCCTATTCTTCATTTGTAAAGTGGTGAGGCCCCCAAATAAGGCGTGATCACCTTTGCTTCGTATGCGTGCAAAGCCTTCATCGTCAACGCCGCGCTCATAAATAAGTTTTGAAAGTTCTCTTTCTGACGCAATGAGTTTTTGCCGGACATGTATTCGCTCAGCAAGCGAGATTCGCTGCTCTATCAATTCCTGTTTTCTTGTCTGAACTGCAAAATAGCTCTGTGCGAAGGCAATAGGTTCTTTTTGCGGATCACCATTCTGAGCGATGAGATAACAGGCATATCGGGTGAGCATAAAATCGTCTATCTCTTTAGAGGCATCCTTAGGCATAGCTATCGTTTTGTTGACATCAACAAAATGATCTTCTATTTTTTGTCCACTATTTTTGCAGGAGATTCTCGCTTTTTCAATCACATTCAGAAAATTTCGCCATTCACCATATTCAAGAAGCTTTTGCAAATCCCGTGCAGACCAGAACTCAACTCCTTGCGCATTTTGAGAGCAGTTTTCAAATGAGATTTTAAGTTTTTCTACAATATCTTTTCTCACGCAATCGCCTCTTCCACTTCCCCAAGAATCTCTTCAACCAGCCGCTCCGTGTCAATATCAACCAGCAGCTTTTTCTTTTTGTAATGCTCGACCAGCGGGTGCGTTTTTTCGTTGTACTCCTTGAGCCGCACTTTCACGACGTCGGGTTTCTGGTCGTCCCGCTGGTATAATTCGCCGCCACAGTGGTCGCAGCGTCCCTTGATTTTTGAGGGAATGTTTTTCTCGTGAAATATTGCGCCGCACTTTCTGCAGGTCCATCTGCCGGCAAGGCGATCAAGAATTGTTTTTTGAGACGCGGTAAAATTGAGTACGTGGTCAATTTTCAGTTTGTGCTTTTCCAGCAGTTCTGCCTGCGCAAGCGTGCGGGGAAAACCATCGAGAATAAAGCCTTTTTTGCAGTCCGGCTTGCTGATGCGCTCTTTCAGCATATCAAACGTCAGTTCATCCGGCACAAGCTTTCCCGTGTCCATGAACGCCTTTGCTTTTTTTCCGAGCGGCGTATTGTTTTTTGTGTTTTCACGAAACAAGTCGCCGGTTGAAATTTGAGGGATAGAATATTTTTTATTCAGCATCTGGGCGAGGGTGCCTTTGCCAGTTCCCGGCGGCCCGAGAAAAATGAGATTTTTTTTCATGGTTATCCCAGATAGCCAAGGTCATCTTCAACTTCTGTTTCCTTGGCCCATGAGTCTTTGAGAGTTTGCAGAATCGTGTTGAGCTGGCTGCTGTAGCCGTTCTTTGCCGACCAGTCTGCATAAAAAGCAAACAAGTAGGATGCTTCCTCTTTTTCCACCGAAACCATGCTCAGCATATTTGAATGCCGTAGGTAAACCA